>JANXSS010000071.1 GCA_025356535.1 Herminiimonas sp. | reverse complement strand
GCGTTCGTTGCTGCCGCCGCGGCGGCGTCGCCGGCTGCAGCACCACCGGTTTCAGCACCACCGGCTGCGGCACCACCGGCACCACCGGCACCGGCAACTGCAGCGGGCAAGACAAGCGCCCGCTAGGGTAATCCATCCACCGCACGGCGCCATGGCGCCGCGCTGACAAGCCGCGCTGCAGCAACCCACCGGTTGCAAGACGCGCTATCGAACCGGCTCAGCTTATCCGCCCAGGCGCCAAGGAACCCCTCATGTTTTCCAGATTCTTCATCAACCGGCCGATCTTTGCCACCGTACTTTCTCTGATCATCGTGCTGGCCGGTCTCGCCTCGTTGCGGGTGCTGCCGATCTCGCGCTATCCCGAAATTTCACCGCCTGTGGTCAACGTCACGGCGATCTATCCGGGTGCGTCGGCCGACGTCATCGAGCGCACCGTTGCCGCGCCGATCGAGGAGCAGATCAACGGCGTCGAGAACATGCTCTACATGGATTCGGTCTCATCCGCCGACGGCCGCGTGTCGATCAACGTCACCTTCGACGTCGGCACCGACCTCGATATCGCGGCAGTCAACGTCAACAACCGGGTGCGCCAGGCCGATGCCAAGCTGCCGCAGGAAGTGCGGCGCCAGGGCGTGACGGTGTCCAAAAGTTCGGCCAACTTCCTGGTGGTGGCCGCGCTTTTTTCGCCGGACAACCGCTACGACGCACTGTTCTTGTCGAACTATGCAACCCAGAACGTGCTCGATGCCTTGAAGCGCGTGCCCGGCACCACCAATGTCCAGATCTTCGGCGCCAAGGATTACGCCATGCGCATCTGGATGTGGCCGGACCGCATGGCGCAGCTGGGCGTAACTGTTGGCGACATCAGCAATGCCGTGACCGAACAGAACGCCCAGTACGCCGCCGGCAAGGTCGGCGCGCCGCCGGGCAATACCGAAGAGCTGACCCTGACGGTCACCGCCCGCGGCCGCCTGCTGGAGCCCGAGCAGTTTGCCAACATCATCGTCAAGAGCGCGCCGGGCGGCGCCACCATCCGCATCCGGGACGTGGCGCGGGTCGAACTGGGCTCGAAGGATTACAACCTGTACGGCCGCGTCAACGGCCATCCCTCGGCCAACATCGGCGTGTTCCTGCAGACCGGCGCCAATGCGCTCGATACCCGCAAGGCGGTCGAAAAGACGCTGCAGGAATTGAAGGCAAAGTTCCCGCAGGGGATGGAATACACCACGCCCTACGACACCACGCCGTTCGTCACCGAATCGATCTACGAGGTGCTCAAGACTCTGGGCGAGGCGATGATCCTGGTCTTCATCGTCGTCTACCTGTTCCTGCAGAGCTGGCGCGCCACCATCATCCCGACCCTGGCGGTTCCCGTGTCGCTCATCGGCACCATGGCCGGCCTGCACCTGCTGGGCTACAGCATCAATACGCTGACCCTGTTCGGCATGGTGCTGGCAATCGGCATCGTGGTCGACGACGCCATCGTGGTGCTGTAAAACGTCGAGCGGCTCATGAACGAGGAAGGCATGAGTCCCAAGGATGCGGCAATCGAAGCCATGCATGAAGTCACCGGGCCCGTCATCGCCATCGTGCTGGTGCTGGTGGCGGCGTTCGGTCCGATCGCTTTTCTGGGCGGGCTGGCGGGCGAGCTGTACCGGCAGTTTTCGGTGACGATCTCGATTGCGGTGGTGCTCTCGGGCGTGGTGGCGCTGACCCTGACGCCGGCCCTGTGCGCGGTGCTCCTGAAACCGAATGCGGAAAACCATCATCCCTTCTTCCTCGGCTTTAACAAGCGCTTCTTGTGGCTCACGCAGCGCTATACCGCCGGCGTCACCTTCTTCATGAAGCGCGCCGTGCTGGGCGTGGTGCTGTTTGCCGGCATGGTGGTGCTGGCCGGCGTGTTGTGGAAGGCGGTACCGGGCGGGCTGGTTCCCGACGAAGACCAGGGCTACTACCTCGGCGCGGCGATCCTGCCGGAAGGCGCGTCACTGGACCGCACCGATGCGATGGTCAAGCAGATCGAGGCCGCGGTCGGCACCAACAAGAACATCGACACCACGTTCTCGCTGGTGGGGCTGGATTTTCTCGGTGGCGGCGGCTTGAAGTCGTCGGCTGCGACCATGTTCTTTCCGTTGAAGCCCTGGGATCAACGCACGCAGTCGGCGCAGCAGATCGTCGGCGAAAGCTACATGAAGACCGGGCGCATCAAGGAAGGCCTGCCGCTGTTTTTCAGCCCGCCCGCAATCCAGGGCCTGGGCCAGACCGGCGGCTTCGAGTTTTATTTGCAGAACAAGGGCGAAGGCGGTGTCAAGCGCCTGGCCGAGCTGCTGCCGGCGTTGATTGCCGAAGCCAACAAGCAGCCCGAACTGGCCGGCGTGAAAACCCTGTTCCAGGCGAATTCGCCGCAGGTCTTCGTCGACGTCGACAATGAAAAGGCGCGTGCGCTGGGCGTGACGCTCTCCGACATCTACAACACGCTTGCCGCCACCATGGGCAGCTACTACGTCAACGACTTCAACAAGAACGGCCGCATCTATAACGTCCTGCTGCAGGCAGAAGGCCAGTACCGCGCAAGGCCGGACAACCTGGGCGACCTCTACGTGCGCTCGGCCACCGGCCAGATGATTCCGGTGCGCGCCTTCACAACAGTCAAATTCGTCACCGGTCCGGATTCGATCGAGCGCTTCAATGCGCTGCCGGCGATCAAGCTGCTGGGCGACGCCAAGCCCGGCTACAGTTCGGGCCAGGCGATCGCCGCCATGGAACGCGCTGCAAAAAATGTCTTGCCGGCCGACGTCATCTACGACTGGGGCGGCGCGTCGTTCCAGGAAAAGCGCAGCAGCAGTGCGGCCGGCCTGGCGCTCGGCGCGGGCGTCTTGATGATCTTCCTGATCCTGGCGGCGCAGTATGAAAAATGGTCGCTGCCGTTTTCGGTGCTGCTGGCCATGCCGTTCGGGATTTTCGGCGCATTGCTGGCGGTGTACCTGCGCCACTTCAACAACGACGTCTACTTCCAGATCGGTCTCGTCACACTGCTGGGCCTGTCGGCAAAGAATGCGATCCTGATCGTCGAGTTCGCGGTCATGAAAGTACATGAAGGCTATGCGCCGGTGGCCGCCGCGCTGGAAGCGGCGCGGTTGCGCTTCCGGCCGATCCTGATGACCTCGCTTGCCTTCATCCTCGGCGTGGTGCCGCTGGCGTTCTCGCACGGCGCCGGCGCGGCAGCGCGCCAGTCGCTGGGCACGGGCGCCTTGGGCGGCATGCTGGCGGCAACGTTCCTGGCGATCTTTTTGGTGCCGCTGTTTTTCAAGCTGATCAATGACCGGCGCTTCAAGACCACTGCCGAGGATTTCCATCATCCGGAGCATGTATTGCATCCGCCGGGTTCCACCGTCGCTGCAAAGGAGGCTGGCCATGCGTGAGCATATGCATCAACCGGCGTTGAAAATGGGCGGATACCGTAGCGCTCTCGTGGCCGCCCTGCTGGCAGCGGGCCTGGCCGGCTGTACGGCACTTGGCCCGAATTACGAACGGCCGGTGCTCGATGTGCCGACCGGCTTTCCGGTTGCGGCTGCCGCGCCCGCCGGCCCGTCGACCGCGGCCGCGCCGCTGGACCTGCTGGCGTGGTGGAAGTCGTTCGACGACCCGGTGCTCGACGCCCTGCTGGCCGAAGCGGCGCAAAACAATCAGGACCTGCTGCTGGCGGCCGGTCGCATCGAGGAGGCGCGGGCAAACGAAGCGATAGCAAGTTCGAATCGCTTTCCGGCAGTCGACGCCACGGCGGGGGCAAGCCGCAGCCGCTCCAGCCAGAGCACCGGCCGCCTGCCGCCCGGCACGCCGGCGGCAAACAAGGATTTCCAGCTCGGCCTGACGGCCTCCTATGAAATCGATTTCTGGGGAAAATTCAGTCGCGCCGACGAGGCCGCGCGCGCGCGCCTGCTCTCGCAACAGGCAAATCGCACGGTGGTCCTGACCACCCTCTACACAACGATTGCGCAAAACTATTTTGCCCTGCGCTCTTACGACGCCCAGCTTGCGCTGGCCGACGCGGCCCTGAAGACGCGCCAGGAAAACCTGCGCCTGCAGCAAAAACGTTTTGCCGCAGGGTCGGTCGGCACGCTGGAGATGCATCAGGCCGAGTCGGAAGTGGCCGGCACCGAAGTCACCCGGGCCCAGGCGCAGCAGGCGGTTGCCGTGTCGGAAGCGGCGCTGGCGGTTCTGGCCGGGCGCAGCCCGCGCGCCATCGCCACGCCGCAGATTGGCCGCGGCGCCTCCATCGACGCCCTGTATGCGCACCTGACGGCGCCGGTCGACCTGCCGGCCGACCTGCTCAACCGGCGTCCCGACATCGTCGCGGCCGAGCAGGCGCTGGTGGCGGCCAATGCCGACATCGGCCAAGCGCGGGCGCAGTATTTCCCGAGCATTCGCTTAACCAGCGGCATCGGTTATGAATCGAACGTGCTCAAGGACCTGATCAGTCCGGCGTCGCTGCTGTGGAACCTGGGCGCGAGCCTGGCGCAGCCGGTGTTTCGCGCCGGCGCGATCGGCGCCGTGGTGCAGGGCGCGCAGGCGCGCAAGACCCAGGCGCAGGCGCAGTACGTGCAGACTGTGGAAAATGCCTTTCGCGATGTGCATGACGCGATCACGGCGGTGTCGGCAAATGATTTGATCTATGGCGCCTCGAACCGTCGCGCCAAAGCCTTGAAGGACACCCTGCGCCTGGCGACCCTGCGCTACGACAACGGCTACAGCAGTTATCTGGAAGTGCTGACGGCGCAGCGCGATTTGCTGCAGACGCAGGCAAGCGTCATCGACGTGCAGCGGGCGCACCTGTCGGCAGCCGTTGGTCTTTACCGCGCCGTCGGTGGCGGCTGGGACCCTTTGCAACGCTAGGCAAAAGGCCAGATGGCAAGCCACCGGATGACGGTTGTCAGCCGGTGGCTTGCAAGCGCTTGACCGACGCAATGCGCAGGACCGGCTGCGGTCGCCCTGCTGCCGTCTGCGCAGGGCAAACATGCTCTGCCAGGCGCATGCCCAGGCACAACAGCGTCAGTGTCGGCGGCAACCCCCAGGCTTCCGGGATCACCGAGGCATCGCAGACATACAGGTTGGCCAGCGCCGTCTGCAGGTTGGCGTCGACGCCCTCGCCGATGCGCACGCTGCCGCCCGGATGGGCCGCAAAATGCCGGCTTGCGAACACGTGGCGGGCACCGGCCTGGGCCAGTATCGCCCGGGCCAGTGCGACGCCTTGCGCGAACTTGTCGCGGTCCTGCGGCTGCAGCGCCTTGCTGACCCAGCGCGCACCGATCCTGCCGCCGAGCGCGTCGCGGATCTTGACCATGATGGTGAGCGTGCGCCGGTGCGCCAGCAGCCGGTCGAGCCGTCCGGCCTGGGCGGCGAAGGCCTGGTACATCGGCCGCGGCAGGGTCAGGTCCGAGAGCATCACGCCGTCCTGCGCCAGGTGCATGCCGGCCGCCATCGGCACCTCGGCGCCGCCGTCGATATCGTCGACGCTGCCCATGACGGCGATCACCGGATCGCTGAAATGCCTGGCGTTGCCCCGCGCCAGGCCCGACGCCTGCAGCAGGCGCGGACTGCCGATGCCGCCGCCGGCCAGCACCACCAGGCCGGCACGCACCTGCTGCAGCCGCCGGTCATGCAGGAATTCGACGCCGACGGCGCGCTGCGCGTCGCTGATGACGCGCGTGGCAGTCGCGCCCGGCAGCAATTCGGCGCCGTCCGCAAGCGCATCGTCGAGCAGATTCCTGGCGGTCCATTTGGCGCCGAACGGACAGCCGTAGACGCAACGCCAGCAACCGCTGCGGCACTTGTCCGGATAGATCATCTTGTCGAGCTTTTGCCAGTCGTGGCCGGCGGCGCGGGCGGCCTGCATGATGCGCGTGGCCATCGGGCCGATCAGGGCGTCCGGCAGCGGCGCCATCGGCAACTCCCGTTGCAGGGCGCGCAGCGGCGCTTGCAGATCGACGCCGTAGCGGGCAAACAGCGGCAGCGGCGGCGCCATCGCGGTTGCAAAATTGATGGCCGAGCTGCCGCCGGCGGTGATGCCGCGCACCAGCAGCGAACCGTCCGCACCGAAGAACGCCCCCCGCCCGGGAATGGCGGCAATTGCCGCCATCTGGCCCAGCGTACCCCTTAGCGGCGCGGCATTGCCCTGTTCCAGGATCAGGACCCGCATGCCGCGGCGCGCCATCTCGCGCGCCACCATGGCGCCGCCTGGGCCGCTGCCGACGATGATGGCGTCATACGACGCGCGGTGGCTTGCATTCATAGTTATCGAATTGAAGAACGCGACGCCGTGCAGGTGCCGCAGCGTCGATTGTAACGCCGGCCGGGCTCGGACCCGGAGCATATCGCGATGGCAATTGCGTGCCACGATCCCACACAAACCGTTGCGCTGCTACAAATAAGCTGCACCGATATTGCCGCATAGCATTGTTTGGATTAAGCTGAATTTGCCCGTTGTTCCAATCTCCGCGATGGCAGCTTCGATACCGGTCGCGGTACAAGGACCCAAAATGACCACCCGCCTTCCGAACCATCGCAGCGACTCCCCCGAGCAGCTACATCAGGCCTTGCGGGACCGCATCGACCGGCACGGCTGGACGGTGCTCGAAGTCGTGCCCGACGCGAGCGGGCCGGTGTTCTACTACACGGTCGGACTGACGGCGCGCGGCTTGCCGGAACTGCTCATTTTCGGGCTGGACCCGGCAACCGGCCAGAAAGTCCTGGAAAACCTGGCCGACCGGCTGGTGCATGGCCTGGTGCCGGCCGACGGCACGCTGGTCGACGATGTGCTGCGCAACGTGCCGGTGGCGCTGCGCGACATGCGCCAGCTCAAGGCCGAGACGCACCTGCGCTATGCGAATGAATTTTTCCCCGGCGCCGTGCGCGCCATGCAGGTCATCTGGCCGGACACCGCCGGCGTCTTTCCCTGGCAGCAGGACTTCGACAAGACCATGGCGGTCTACCAGCGCCTGCTGACCGAGACGATGCACTGACGCTGCCCTTCTCATCAAGGCCCGCACGCATCCCGGCAGCAGGCCTGCCGGGCGCAGCGCCTATTTCTTGCCGAGCGTGTCGAAGCGCTTGTTGTAGAGCACGTCGAGACCGGTGACGCTGCCACCGCGCAGCACCAGCGACCAGTACTGCGACAGATCGTAGGTCAGCTTCAGGACGCTGCCGGCACTGGCCAGACTCTGCTCGTAGCCGATCGAAAACTTTTCCGAAATCTTCTTGCCCAGGTTGACGACCTGCGTGTTGTTGAGCCCGTACTCGCTGCTGCCGATTGCCAGCTGATCGAGACCGAAGGTCTTGGCCACGTTCTTGCCGCCGAACTTGTTGACCAGGCCGAAGGCGGCGCTCTTGACGGCTGTCTGCGCCTGGCCGACGCCACCGGCGCCGCTGCCGCCGCTGCTGCCATGACCGAATACCAGCCAGGAGAGTTTTTCTTCCTGCGGCAGTTCGGGCTCGGACACCAGCTGCACGCGCGGACGCTGGACGTCGCCGGAGACCTGCACGCCGCTGGCGACATCGGGCTGACGCCGCATTGCCAGGATATTGATGTTGGGGTTGCGCAGCGGCCCCTGAAAATTGATCACGCCCTGCTCGATTGCCAGCTTGGTGCCGAAGGCTTCATAGCTGCCTTCGGCCACCCGGATCGTGCCATAGGCCTGCGGCGCCGTGCGCGGCGAGCTCTGCACCTTCAGCACGCCCGCCAGCCGCAGGTCCGCGCCCGACCCGCGGAAGTAGAACCGGTTGCCCAGATCGACCTCGACACTGACTTCGGGCGTGAAGGCGCTGGCCTGCCTTGCCTGGGCGCCGCCGCTCTCGCGCGCCACCAGCGGCGGCGCCTTGCCACCGCGGATGACGACGACGTCATCGTCGAGCTGCGGCGCGGTTTTTTCCGGCAGGCTGAACTGTGCCTGGTCGACCATGAACCTGCCTGTCACCAGCAGTTTCGCATCGACGTTTTCCGCCTTGGCCTGACCGGATACCGTCAGCTGGCCCGACGGGCTGGCCAGCAGCTGCAGATGGTCGGCAACCACCGTTGCGCTCAGGCCCTGGTTGGCCTGGTCGAGGGCGATGCGCCCGGTGGCGCGCAGGACACCGTCGCCGCCGTGGAACTCCATCTGCCGCAACGTCACCACGTTGTTGTCCAGCGTCAGGCGGGCAATGCCGTCGTGCAGCCGCACGCCCTGGTCATACAGCGTCAGGGCCAGCGCGTCGCCATTGACGGTGCCGGCAAGTTTCGGTTCGGCCAGCACGCCGCCGATGGTGATGTTTGCCGCAGCGCTGCCGGCCAGTGCGACGCCCGGCCCGGCCAGTACAGCCAGGCTTTGCAGGCGCGGCAGGGTGGCGACCACCCGGCCGGACACCGGCGACTGCGCCGTGACGCTTTGCATGCCGTCGGCGCGTTGCAGCCCGATGCTGCCCTGGCCGCTGACGCTGCCGAACCTGCTGCCGGCAAGCTGCGCATCGAGCCGCATCGCGCCGGCCTGCAGGTCGGCGCGCAAGCGCAGGTCGGTCAACCCGAGCGCGGTGTCGCCGACACGCACGTCGCCACTCCTGCGGCTGATCCGCGCAAAGCCGCCGGCCTTGTCGCCAAGCGACAGATTCCAGTTCGCGTCCAGCACCAGGTTGGTGTTTACCGGCGCCGCCGCGCCGGTGAACTGCTCGCGTAGCGCCAGCACTTCGGCCACCGCCAGCGCATTGACGCTGCCTTCGGAGGCGATCAGGCCGGGACCATAACGCAGGCTCTTGAGATCGATGGCGGCCGGCCCCACGGCCAGGCGCGCCGCGCCAAGCACCAGCGTGCCCGGCGCGAGCGTCACCGCCACGGGCGCGGCAAGATGGATGCGCGGCAGCCCGCCATTGTCGAGCGTGCGCAACATGCCGCTCCAGGTCATGCCTTGCGGCTTTTCCTGCAACCGGCCCTGCGCGGCAATCGTCACGGCCAGCGGCTTGCCGCGCAACCGCCCGCCGGCCTCAGCGCGCAGCGTGTGGCTGGCATAGGTGCCGTCGATTACAGCCTTCAGGCTGGCCAGGTCGACGTCGCCGCTGTGGACGCCCTTTGCCTCCAGCGACAGCGCCACGTGCGCGTCCGGCGACGTGCCCGGCACGCCTTGCGTCTGCGCCAGGCCCGACAGGAATTCGACGCGATGGGCGCCGAAGACCAGCTTTTGCGCGCGATAGGTGGCGTCGACCACCGGACGGGTGAGGCTGCCGCCGACCTGCCCCTGCAGGCGGGCCAGGCCCGACAGGCCGAAGCCCAGGCGCTGCAGGGCCGGTGCATTCAGGTCCACATTCAGGCGGTCGGCCGGCGCGCCGAAGCTGCCCTTGACGAACAGGTCGTTGCCGGCCACCGACAACTGCGCCTGGCTTGGCAGCAGGCGCTTGCCGAGCAGCTGCAGGTGGCCGCCGCCGGTCATCGGCAGGTTGTCGTACATGCTGTCGTAGACCTTGAAATTGAGGTCGGCGCTCAGCACCGCATGCAGCATGCCGCGCGCATCGAAGGTGGTGTTGATGCGGGCGTTGATGCGACCGGGCGCACCGGCCCTGGCTGCCATGAAAAGCCCCGGATTGAAATTGCTCAGCTTGCCGGCTGCCGTGTAGGCTGCCTGGGCATCCCGGCCCAGCGTTGCATTGAGAGCCAGTTCCGCCGGTCCGGCACGCAGGGTCGCCGAATGCAAGGTGATCAGCTTGGGGCCCAGTTCGACGGCTGCCGTGGCCGACAGGAACGCGTCGGCCAGCTTCAGGTCTACCCGCTGCGTGGCGCCGGCAATGCGCACCGTGAGCGGCCCGGCCAGCGCGCTCGGGCGCAGCGCCGCATGCAGCGCCTGCAGGTTGAGGTCGTATGCCTGCAGCGTCATGCTGCCAGTGTCGGCCCGCATTTCGCCGCTGCCTTCGAAACGCCCCGCGCCAGGCAACAGCATGCGCAGCGCGGTGAGTTGCTGATGCCGGGCGTCGAGCAGCACGTCGGCCCTGGCTGAAACCAGTGGCAGCAAACCCTTGTCGATCGTGCCCGGCAGCGCATTCGAGATGGCCACGGGGCCGGCCACGGTCAGCCTGGCCAGGTCGACGGTAGCGGTGTCGGTCGGCTGCAGGGCGGCCGTGATGTCCAGGTCCGCATGCGGCAGGCTCGCATTGAACACCTGCGGATCGAGGTGATGCAGCTGCACCTGCGCCCGCCTGAGCTGGACGGCGGCAAATGGCGCCGCCTCGATGACGGCGCTGCCGTTGAGGCGCACATCGGCAACCTCGGCGGCGATGCCGAACTGCTCGAGCGAACCGGACAGGCGGGTGCTCAGGCGATACGGATTGGCGGCTGCCGCGCCGACCAGGCCGGCAACGCCGGACAGGGCAAAGGGGCGCTGGCCGTCGAGCTTGAGCGCCGCCGTGACCGTGCCAAGCGGCGTGACGGCTTTTTCCAGCGAAAACGCATGCCGCGTGCGATCCGAATGCAGCTGCAGGGCGATGTCACTGAACGCCACGGTGACGGCGTCCTGATGCATCAGCAGCCGGTCGATTGCCACGCTGTGCAGGTCGATTGCCAGCGGCAGGCGGAGCTCGGCCGGCAGCACGCGCGGCTTGGGCGGGGTCGGCAGCAGCGTCACGTCGGCGGTGCCGATGCGGATGCTGCGGGCGTCGAGCGTCCAAGGCGCCTGGAACAGTTTCCAGTCCGCCTGCATCGCATCGATTCGCACCACCGCGCCGGGCGAGCGGTACACCAGGTTGCGCATCGTCAGGCCATGGCGCAACGTGCCGCCGCCAAGCTCGCCGCTCAAGGTGCCGGGCAACAGCGCCGTGACCAGCCGCCATGCCACCCGTGCGCCGAATTGCGTCTGCACGCCGGTCAGGCCGATTGCCGCCAGGATGACGACGAGCAGGCCGATCACCGCAGCGGCGCGCCCGAGCCATCGTCCGCGATGCCGCAGCAGCCCCATCAGAAAGCAACGCCGAGTGAGAGGTGCGGCCGGATCGTGCGGGCCTGGATGCCGTAGGCCAGGTCCGCATTGACGGTGCCGACGGGACTGCGAAAGCGCGCACCGGCGCCGACTGCGTGGAACAGGGATTTTTCACGCCAGCTGTCGGCGGCCGTGCCGACGTCGTAGAAAACCGCCGCGCCCCATTGTTCGGACAGCCAGTGCTGGTACTCCGCGCTGCCGGTTGCCAGAAAGCGGGTCGGATAGACGGTACCGCCGCGCACGTTGCCGATCGTCTGGAAACCGTAGCCGCGCACCGAGTCGGTGCCGCCGGCGCGAAACAGCAGCGACGCCGGAATCGCCGAATTGCCGCCCTTCGAGATCACGGTGCCGAGCTCGGCGCGCAGGATTACGACATCGCGTTTTGCAATCGGCACGTAGCGGGTGGCGCGCCCATACGCCCGGAAGAATGTCTGGTCGGTCAAGATGCCCTTAAACGCCAGTCCGGCCTGGCCCGACAGGATCGTGCCCGCGCGGGGAAACACGAGGCTGTCGACCCGGCGCAGCGTGCGCTCGACACCCAGCACCACGGCCTGATGCGTGCCCGGCTCGATCACGGTGTCGGCCGGCAGCACCGCGCCGTCGAGCTGGGTCAGGCGGTCGCTGTAGTACTCGACGGCGTAGGCGGTCTGGGTGCGGTCGGACTCGCGCGCGCGCCGGATGCCCAGGCGGCGGCTGCGCAGATCGACGCCGGCCAGCGTGGTGCGGTCGGTCGAGACATGGGTGCTGTCGACGAACCCGTCGGCGTTGGGCGGCTTGGACAATGTCAGCGTGCCGAACTGGCGGCGCTGCTCCAGGCGCAACTGGGCGTCGAGCACATAGGCGCGGCCGAACATGTCGGCATTCGAATACAGGCCCTCGACATGCACGCCGGTGTCGGTGGTGTAACCGGCGCCGCCGCGAATGCGCTGGGTCGGAAATTCGGTGACCTCGACCTTGACCGGCGCGCCGGTTGCATTCTCGGGATTGCGGTCGATGTCGATGACGACGTTGCTGTAGTAAGGCGTGCGCAAGACCTGGCGCTGGAATTCCAGCAGCCGCTCGATGCTGTACTCCTCGCCCACATGCAGCGGATTGACGTTGTGCACGATGCTCTGCGGATAGCGCCGCGCCCCATCGACCCGCACCGCGCCGAGCGTAAACGCTGGCCCGCTGTCGTAGCTTGCCGTCAGCGTCGCCGCGCCGGCATCCGCATCCACGCGCGCCTGCGAGGCCACCAGGCGCGCGGCTGGATAGCGCCGTCGCGTCAGCACGTCGAGCGCCTCCTGCTTGGCCGTGGCCCAGTCGGCCTGGCGAAACGGTGCGCCGCTGCGCATCGACCAGCCGCGCCGCAGGTCTTCTGCCTGCGCCGGCGATTGCGCGACCACCGCACCGGTGATGTCGAGCGAAAGATTGTCGACCAGCGTGCGCTTGCCCGGCTCGACCAGCACATGCACCACTGGCGTGGCGGTGTTCTTTTCCAGGTTCACCGTCGTCTTCGTCGAAAAATAGCCTTCGGTCGCCGCCAGCCGCGCCACCTGTTCGGACGCGGTGGCGATCATGAAGTTGAGCTGCTCGGCGTTCATGTCGGCGCGCTCCTGGTAGCGTGCCAGGTCGAGAAAGTCGCTCAGCAGCGCCTTGAGCGGCGCAGGGGCTTCGATGACGGTGCGGTAGGCCGCCTGTGCGGAGGTCTGCGCGAAAAGCAGTGCTACAACCACCAGGCAGTTGCGCGCTGCGCTGCCGGCAGCGATGCTGCGGCCGGGTGGCCGGTCGTGGCGCAAACAAACGTTCAATGATGTCCCCGGTTATTTTTTGGCGGCATTGCCGGTGACGGCGATCGGTCTGCCATCGCCGGTATGGGTGGACGCCGCCGGCATACGGCCCGCGCCTTACCTGGGCGGATCCGGAAGCATGCGGCATCGCTGCCTGAACCTTACCATCGGCAGCAATCCGGCGGGGGCTGGAAAGCGCACTTATAGCGCGCAGCGCTTGTCACCTGTCTCAATGGTCGGCCAGGAACAATGCCAGGATTTGACAGGCTTGCGGCACTGGCGTGCATGACGCCGATTTTTCGGAAACCGGTCGTGCGACCGGCGCGCCGGGCCGTTACGGCGTCATCGCCACGGCCGGGACGGCCGGCTCGCGCATGTTTTGCAGCGGGGTTGCCGCTTGCGCGGCCCGCACGCTGGCTTCACCCAGCTTGAACACGGAGACTGTCTGCGACAGCGATGCCGACTGTTCCTGCATGCTCTCGGCGGCGGCCGCTGCCTGCTCGACCAGCGCGGCGTTTTGCTGCGTCATTTCATCCATCTGGGTGATGGCCTGATTGACTTCTGCAATACCGGCGCTTTGTTCCTGGCTGGCCGAGGTGATCTCGCCCATGATGTCTGCCACGTGCTTGACCGAGGTGACGATCTCATGCATGGTCTTTCCGGCTTCATCAACGAGCTTGCTGCCGGCATCGACCTTGTCGACCGAATCGTCGATGAGCTGCTTGATCTCTTTGGCGGCGCCGGCCGAGCGTTGCGCCAGATTGCGCACTTCGGCCGCCACCACGGCAAAGCCGCGGCCCTGCTCCCCGGCGCGTGCCGCTTCGACGGCGGCGTTCAACGCCAGAATGTTCGTCTGGAAGGCGATGCCGTCGATGACACCGATGATATCGACGATCTTGCGCGAACTCTCGGTGATCGAACTCATGGTCTGCACGACCTGGTCGACCACATGGCCGCCCTTGACTGCAAAATCGGCAGTCGAAATCACCAGTTGGTTGGCTTGTCGTGCATTTTCGGCGTTCTGGCGCACGGTTTCGGTTAGCGTATTCATCGACACGGCCGTTTCTTCCAGCGAGCTGGCTTGCGACTCGGTGCGCGAGGACAGGTCGGCATTGCCGGAGGCGATTTCGCGGGAAGCGTGCATGATGGTTTCGGTACCGTTGCGAACGTTGCCAACGATGGCCAACAGGCTGTTGCTCATGTCATGCAAGGCTTTGAGCAAGTCGGTGATTTCGTCCTGGCCGACAATCGCTTCGGTACGTGAATCGAGCTCGCCGTCGGCGACCTTGCGGGCAATCCCGACGGCGTTTTTCAAGGGGTCGGTGATGCTGTGGGTGATGATCCACGCCAGCACGATGCCCAGCGTCAGTGCGATGGCGCCGCTGATGATCTGCAACAGCATCAGCCGCCCGTCGCCCTCCGCCGAGCTGACCATCACCTGCTGCGAAGCGGCCCGCTGGATCTCGACCAGTTTGTCGATTTCAACCAGCGCCTTCTGATTCAGCGGATCGATGCCACTGGAGATGACCTTGACGGCGCCTTCGGTATTGAAGGTCAGCGCATGGCCGACCGCCTGCTTGAGCAACGGCGCGATCTCGTTTTCGGTTGCCGCAATGTCAGCCAGGATTTTTTTCTCGACATCCGACAGAGGGAACGACGACAGCCTGTCACGCGCCTCGTCGTAGCGTTTTTGATTGAGCTTGGCCGACATTTGCGCCTTTTGCATCAGCACCACGTCGGATTGCAAGCCGATGTTGCGCATCGCAATCCCGCTCTGGAGCAACGCGATGTTCATCGCAATTGCCGCCGCCGATTTTCCCTCGGCAGCGGCCAGGCCATTGCTGAGTGCTTTCTTGTTGTTCGCGTTGAGCACGCCGCTTGCCACCAGCGCCAGCATGAGGATCAGCAGGATGATGCCAAAACCCAATCCGAGCCGACTCCCGATACGCAGTTTTCGCAAACTCATTGTTTTCTCCGAATTAACATCATGGAGGCATGTGATGGCGCAGTCGATCATGCAACGATCGGTCGCCGGGCTGCCCGGCTCCCGGCATGACCGAGGGACGCATTTCGCAATCACAAGCCTCCGTATGGCAAGGGCTGGCGTATGGACGATCCCGCGTTGTGGTCAACGGCATATGAAAGTATTTACCGCGCTGCCGGCAAGGTGTTCTTTCATCCCGCCATGCCGGACGACTGCGGCGCGCCGCGACCAGCTTCAGAAAGACCGGCCGCGCGGCACTGATAAAAAAATCGTGGTCGAGGGTGGCGTTCCAGGCGCCGCCCCCGCATGCCTTTACTTGTAGATGCCGGCGCCGACGTAATAGTCAGCAACTTTTTCAACGTAGCTCGATTTCGGCTCGACCGTCTTTGTCACCGGATTGGGCCAGTGATAATCGTACCAGCCGCGCCCCTTGGCCTTGGCAAGGTCGGCCATGCCTTTAACGAGAGGAACGCCTTCGGCGTCGCGCATTTCGATAAGATTCTTACCCACCATCTTGCCTGCGTTGCCGTTGCCGATTGCCAGGCTGGTGCCGTTCAAATCGTAGACGAAAATATACAAACTGCCCTTGACGAACTGCCCGTTGGTATTACTGAATTCGGCAAAGGCCTTTTCCTTTCCGTTGGCCTCGATATACGCGACTGCCTTCTTGACGAAGGCGATGCACTCCTCGGGGCTGACCTTCTCGCCAGCCGCATTGGCCAAAGGGGAAAACGCCAAGCCGAATGCAAGCCAGAACATTGCCGCCAAAAGTTTTTTCATGTTTCCTCCAAAAAACTTTAGTCTATCGGCGTAACTTCCGGTAGGCAATAAACCGTACTTATTGTTGTAAAAATAGTGTTGTCACGCTTTGACAGCGAGAAATACCGGCGCACATGGGCGCGTCGATTGCTGCCGTGTCATCCGATGCAGCAATACGGATGCACAGCGATGGGTTGCGGGCATTTATGCGGATGCCGACAAGCCGGTCATGGCAACTCCGGGTGCAACGCCATATGCAGCGCCCGCGTACCCGCCTCGGCATACGGCAGCACGGTAAAACCCAGGCCCGTGACAAGCCGGCGCAACGCCGTGTTGTCCGACAGCGCCTCGCCGACGATGGCATGGGTGCCGCGCCCCCGGCAATAGGCAATCAGCTTTTGCATGAGCAGCTTGCCCAGCCCCTTGAACTTCAGGTCCGAGCGCACGATGATTGCGAACTCCGCCTCGCGGTTGTCCGGGTCGGTGACCACCCGCGCCACGCCAAGTGTCTCCGGCTGGCCGTCGGCGCCGCTGCGGGTGGCGATGAAGGCCA
>JANXSS010000057.1 GCA_025356535.1 Herminiimonas sp. | reverse complement strand
GGTACATGGAAGGCAAGATCAACATCGATGACCTGATCACCCACGTCATGCCGATCGAAAAGATCAACCATGCCTTCGAGCTGATGCATGAAGGCACGTCGATCCGCTCCGTCGTGACGTTCTGATCGGCGCCTGACCGGCACGCCGGGCGCCGGTCTGTTGCAGCACGGTTCACACGGTCCACGCGTCACGCAATCGTGACACATGGACCGTTTTGTCGTCATCATCCCCATTTACGGTTGACAGAAAAATGACACTGAAAACGATTTCCCAGAACAAGAGCTTCGGTGGCACGCAGAGCGTGTATTCCCACGATTCCACCGAGACCGGCACTGCCATGCGCTTTGGCGTGTACCTGCCGCCAGCAGCCGAAAAAGGCCCGGTGCCGGTGCTGTTCTGGCTCTCCGGCCTGACCTGCACCGAAGAGAACTTCATCGTCAAGGCCGGCGCGCAGCGCATCGCCGCCGAACTCGGCATTGCCATCGTCACGCCCGACACCAGTCCGCGCGGGCTGAATTATCCGAACGAGGCGGCAAGCTACGATTTCGGCGTCGGCGCCGGCTTTTATGTCGACGCCACCGAAGCGCCCTGGTCCAGCGGCTACCGCATGTATTCCTACATCACGCGCGAGCTGTTCGCGCTCGTTGGCAGCAGCTTTGCCGTCGACACCGCACGCGCCGGCATCTTCGGCCATTCCATGGGCGGCCACGGCGCGCTGACCATCGGCCTGAAGAATCCGTCGCAGTTCAAGACCATCTCGGCGTTTTCGCCGATCGTCTCGCCGACGCGCTGCCCGTGGGGCGAGAAAGCCCTGAGCGGCTACCTCGGCGCCGACCGCAGCACCTGGGCAGACTACGACGCCACGCTGCTGGTGAAAAAACACGGCTGGAGCGGCCCCGCACTGCTGGTCGACCAGGGCGGCGCCGACCAGTTCCTCGAAGGGCAACTGAAACCTGAACTGTTGACAGCTGCCTGCGCCGAAGCCGGCGTGGCGTTGCAGCTGCGCATGCAGCCGGGTTACAATCACAGCTATTTTTTCATCGCCACCTTCATCGAGGATCACCTGAAGCATCACGCGGCGCACCTGTAAGCGCCGGCGGCCGCCCGGTTTTCTCGCTTTTTTCGATTCTGCTCACCAAGTCGTCAATGTCCATTTCTTTTTACCCGCCGCACCCGTGCCGCAGCACTACCCGTCCGACCAGCCGGCGCAGCCGCGCCGCATTGCACCTGCTGCTGAGTGCCGGCGCCCTGGCCGTCAATACGGCATGGGCGCAACAGGCAGCCGACAGTCCCGGCGAAGTCGTCGTCAGCGCCAACCGCACCGAGCAGAAGCGCTTCGATGCGGCCGCCTCGATCGATGCGGTGGTGATCGATTCATTCCGCACCGCCTCGCCGCTGGTGAACCTGTCGGAGCTGCTCTCGGGCGTGCCCGGCCTGCAGGTTCGCGACCGGCAGAACTATGCGCAGGACCTGCAGGTGTCGGTGCGCGGCTTCGGCACCCGCTCGACTTTCGGCGTGCGCGGCGTGCGCATCCTGATCGACGGCATACCGGCCACCAATCCGGACGGCCAGGGACAGGCGTCTTCGGCCAGCCTGACCTCGGCCAAGCGGGTCGAGGTGCTGCGCGGACCGGTGGCGCAGCTCTACGGCAACGCCGCCGGCGGCGTGGTGCAGATCTTCACCAACGATCCGCCGCTGGTGCCGACGCCGCCTTCTGCTGCGATTTCAATCGGCGCCGGCAGCTTCAACCAGCGCCAGGCAGACGTGACGCTGGGCGTCGGTGGCGACACCGTCGGCGGCCTGCTCGACGTATCACAATACCGCACCGACGGCTACCGCGACCACAGTGCCGCGCGCCGCACCCAGGCCAACCTCAAGCTGGTGGCGCATGCCTCGCCCGACACCACCGTCACGGGCATCTTCAATCTCTTCAATCAGCCCTTGTCGCAAGATCCGCTGGGCCTCACGCATGCGCAGTTCGAAAGCAAGCCGACCCAGGTGTCGCCGCTTGCCGAACAGTTCAAAACGCGCAAGACCATCGCGCAGCAGCAGGCCGGCGTCGTCGTCGAGCACCGCTTTTCAACGGCCGACAGCCTCACCACGCGTCTCTACGGCGGCACCCGCAAGGTGTTCCAGACACTGTCGCTGTCGGGCGCGGCAGCGACCTCGTCGGGCGGCGTGGTCGACCTCGACAACACCTACGGCGGCTTTGGCACCAGCTGGACCCATCGCACGGCCATCAACGATGCGCCACTGAACTGGACGCTCGGCGTCGAGGCCGACAACCTGCGCCAGCAGCGCAAGGGCTACGTCAACAACAACGGCACCCCGGGTGCGGTGCGGCGCGATGAAACCGATGGTGCAAAGAACCTCGACTTTTTCGGCCAGGTCGACTGGACCTTCGCGCCACGCTGGATCGCCACGGCGGGCGTGCGCACCAGCCGCGTGAACCTGTCGGTGCGCGACCATTATGTGACGGCGGCAAGCCCGAACGACAGCGGCGATGTCGGCTTTCACAACACCAGCCCGGTGGCCGGCATCGTCTGGCAGGCCAGCAATACAATGAACCTGTACGCGAACCTCGGGCGCGGCTTCGAGACACCGACCCTGGCCG
>JANXSS010000006.1 GCA_025356535.1 Herminiimonas sp. | reverse complement strand
GCGTCACGATCGACCGCATGGTCTCGGACGTGGCCGAGGTTGCCGCGCTTGGCGTCGAGCTGGCAATCGTCATCGGCGGCGGCAATATCTTCCGTGGCGTGGCGCCGGGCGCGCAGGGCATGGACCGCGCCACCGCCGACTACATGGGCATGCTGGCCACGGTCATGAACTCGCTGGCCCTGGCCGACGCCATGCGCCAGGCGGGCATCACGGCGCGCGTCATGTCGGCGATCGCCATCGAGCAGGTGGTCGAGCCGTACGTGCGCCCGAAGGCGCTGCAATACCTGGAAGAAGGCAAGATCGTCGTCTTTGCTGCCGGCACCGGCAACCCGTTCTTCACGACCGACACGGCGGCGGCCCTGCGCGGCTCCGAAATCGGCGCCCAGATCGTGCTCAAGGCGACCAAGGTCGACGGCGTCTACAGCGCCGATCCGAACAAGGACCCGCAGGCAACGCGCTACAGCACCATCAGTTTCGACGAAGCCATCTCGAAGCATTTGCAGGTCATGGACGCAACCGCCTTCGCGCTCTGCCGTGACCAGAAATTGCCGATCAAGGTATTCTCGATCATCAAGCCGGGCGCCCTGATGCGGGTGATTCTGGGCGAGGACGAGGGTACACTGGTCCACGTCTGAAACCTGCAACCGGCCGCGGCGAGATCCGCACGGGGCGCATCAACTCAACTCCTGGAGAGCAGCATGACGATTGCTGACGTAAAGAAAAACACCGACCAGCGCATGCACAAGTCGATCGATACCCTGAAGGCCGATCTGGCAAAGGTGCGCACCGGACGCGCCCACGTTGGCATCCTCGACCATGTGCAGGTCGACTACTATGGCAACCCGACGCTGCTCACGCAAGTGGCCAACGTGACCCTGATCGATGCCCGCACGATCGGCGTGCAGCCGTGGGAGAAGAAGATGATCGCGGTCGTTGAAAAAGCCATCCGCGAAGCCGACCTCGGTCTGAACCCCGCAACCCAGGGCGACATGATCCGCGTGCCGACGCCGCCGCTGACCGAAGAGCGCCGCAAGGAAATGGTCAAGCTGGTCAAGAGCGAAGCCGAGGATGCGAAGATCGCCATCCGCAATATCCGTCGCGATGCAAACGAAGGCCTGAAAAAACTCCTGAAGGACAAGGCCTGCTCCGAGGACGACGAGCGGCGCGCCCAGGAAGACGTTCAAAAACTGACCGATCGCTTCGTCTCCGAGGTCGACAAGCTGGTCGCCGACAAGGAAAAGGAAGTGCTGACCGTGTAGGCCGCCGCGCGCCGGCAGGCTTTGCCGCTGCCGGCACGTATGGATTTCATCGGTATGTTCCATGAACATGTTTCATAGGCATGTTTGACGATCTTGTTTCCAGGATGCAGACACCGGTCATGCATGCCAATTTTTGACTGACGCTTTCCCATGAGTGCAACCAGTTCGACGCAAGCACTGCCGCCGACCACATCGGTGCCGCGTCACATCGCCATCATCATGGACGGCAACGGACGCTGGGCGACGAAGCGGTTCCTGCCGCGCGTGGCAGGCCATGTCAAGGGCGTCGACGCGGTGCGGGTCATCGTCGAAGCCTGCGCCGAGCGCGGCATCGAATACCTGACGCTGTTTGCCTTCAGTTCCGAGAACTGGCGCCGTCCCGCCGAGGAAGTGTCGTTGCTCATGCGCCTGTTCATGACGGCGCTCAAGCGTGAAATCGCCAAGATGCACTTGAACGACATCCGCCTGAAAGTCGTGGGCGACCTTTCGCGCTTCGATGCAAAGCTGCGCGCCATGATTGCCGACGCCGAACGGCGCACGGCCAACAATACCCGCCTGACCGTGACCATCTGCGCCAACTACGGCGGGCGCTGGGACATCACGCAGGCGGTCAACCGGATGCTGGCCGCGGCCGGCACCTGCATCGGGGCGCAAGCCGCCGCGAGCCCTGCCGAAGGCGCCGCGCCCGCCTTCACGGAAAGCGACCTGGAGCCGCACCTGGCAATGGCCTACGCGCCCGAACCCGATCTGTTCATCCGCACCGGCGGCGAAGAGCGCATCTCGAATTTTCTGCTCTGGCAGCTGGCCTACACGGAGCTTTACTTTACCGAAACCTACTGGCCCGATTTCGACGACGCCGCGCTGGCCACCGCGATCGCTTCCTTCCAGCAGCGCGAGCGCCGTTTCGGTCGCACCAGCGAGCAGCTGGTCTCACAAAAGAAAGCGTCCTGATGCTCAAGACCCGGGTCCTCACGGCCCTGGCGCTGCTCGCCGTCTTGGTGGCGCTCCTGCTGTCGCAGTCGCTGCCGGCAGTCGCCGTTGCAGCCGGCATTTTTTTTGCAGCTGCTGCCTGGGAGGCACTGCGCCTGTTCAAGGCGCGCAACGCCATGCTGGTGGCCGCCGTCTGGTGCGTCGCCTTTGGCTTCATCGTGGTCCAGAACGCCTACGCCAACGCCCGTGTGCTCATGCTGCTGTGCGTGCTGATCTGGGCGGTGCGCCTGGCGCCGTCGCTGCGCCTTGGCCTGCCGCCCCTGGACGGGCTGGGCAACAAGCTCCTCTCCGGCATCTACGGCGTGGCGATCCTGGGCTGCTTCGTGGCGATCCTGGCGTTGTATGCGCATTCGCCGCTCTACCTGTTTTCAGTCATGGCGGTGGTATGGATTGCCGACACCGGCGCGTATTTTTCCGGCAAGGCGTTCGGCAGGCACAAGCTGGCGCCGTCGATTTCGCCGGGAAAATCCTGGGAAGGCGCCATCGGCGGCTGGATCGCGGTGCTGCTGCTGGCCGGTGCATCGAGCCAGGTACCGGCGTTGCACGATACCTTCGCCGCGCAGCTGCAGCATGCCCGCGGCTGGCCGGTGCTGCTGGGCGTGCTGAGCCTGATGGTGGCGGCCAGCGTCGCCGGCGACCTGTTCGAATCGCAGCTCAAGCGGCGCGCGGGCGTCAAGGACAGCAGTGCGCTGCTGCCAGGCCATGGCGGCGTGCTCGACCGCATCGATGCGTTGATTCCGGTGATGCCGCTGGCCTTGCTGGCCGATGTCTGGCGATAGGCGCGCGATGACCATTGAACGCATCACGATTCTTGGCGCCACCGGTTCGATCGGCGTGTCGACCCTGGATGTGCTGGCGCGCCACCCCATGCGCTACGCCGTCCACGCGCTGACGGCGCACGCCAACGTCGCGCTGCTCGCGGCGCAATGCAAACGCTGGCAGCCGCAAGTCGCCGTCGTCGGCACGGCTGCAGCCGCGCTCGAATTGACGGCGCTCCTGCGTGCGGCCGGCGTGCGCACCGAGGTGGCCTACGGGCCGGCGGCGCTGTGCGCCGTTGCCGGCGCGGCCGGCTGCGACATGGTGATGGCGGCAATCGTCGGCGCCGCCGGCCTCGAGCCGACCCTGGCGGCTGCCCGCGCGGGCAAGAAGATCCTGCTGGCCAACAAGGAAGCGCTGGTCATGTCCGGCCGGCTGTTCATGGACGCAGTGCGCAACCATGGCGCTACGCTGCTGCCGATCGACAGCGAACACAATGCAATATTCCAGTGCCTGCCCCATGATTTCGATCGCGACTGCCAGCGCGCCGGTATCGCAAAAATTCTGCTGACGGCCTCCGGCGGTCCTTTTCTCACCCGCGACGTTGCAACGCTCGACAGCGTCACGCCGGCCGAAGCGGTGGCGCATCCGAAATGGGTCA
This sequence comes from Herminiimonas sp., assembly GCA_025356535.1. Taxonomy (GTDB): domain Bacteria; phylum Pseudomonadota; class Gammaproteobacteria; order Burkholderiales; family Burkholderiaceae_D; genus JANXSS01. The sequence continues at coordinate 6,369 of JANXSS010000006.1, read as the reverse complement.
TGGGCCGCAAGATCTCGGTCGATTCGGCCACGATGATGAACAAGGGACTGGAAGTCATCGAAGCGCACTGGCTCTTCGGCGCGCCTGCCGCTAAGATCGAGGTGGTGATCCATCCGCAAAGCGTGGTCCATTCGATGGTGTCCTACGTCGACGGCTCGGTGCTGGCGCAACTCGGCAACCCGGACATGCGTACGCCGATCGCCCAGGCGCTGGCATATCCGCAGCGCATCGACGCCGGCGTGGCGCCGCTGGACCTGGCCACGATCGGTTCGCTGGCCTTCGAGCGGGCCGACCTGGTACGTTTTCCATGCCTGAAACTGGCGTATGATGCGTTGACAGAAGGCAACACTGCGCCGGCCGTGCTGAATGCGGCAAACGAAGTGGCGGTGGCGGCATTTCTCGACGGGCGGATCGGTTTTCGGATGATCGACCGCATCATCGCCGAGGTGATGCACCGCACGCCCGCCATTGCCGTGGCCGACATCGGCGCGTTGCTGGAACAGGATCAGGTGGCGCGCAGGCTGGCCGGTTCCCTGATCCATTGATCTTCACTGGCGTACCGACTTTCAAGGAGTGCCGTTCATGAATCTGCTGCAAACCCTGCTGGCTTTTCTGGTCGTCATCGGCGTATTGATCGTCATCCACGAACTGGGGCATTACTGGGTCGCCCGCTGGTGCGGCGTGAAGGTGCTGCGCTTTTCGGTTGGCATGGGCAAGGTCGTCTACTCGCGCCGCATCGGACCGGACCAGACCGAATGGGCCTTGTCGATGCTGCCGTTCGGCGGCTACGTCAAGATGCTCGACGCCCGCGACCAGGACCTCTCCGGCCTGCCGGCGGCCGACCTGCAGCGCGAGTTCACCCGCCAGACGGTGTGGCGCCGCATGGCAATCGTGGCTGCCGGGCCGATCGCCAACTTCCTGCTGGCCATTGCGCTGTTTGCCGGTCTGTTCATGCACGGCATACCCGAGCCGGTACCGAAGCTGCGCGCCACGGCAACCGGCAGCGTTGCCTACCAGGCCGGCCTGCGCGGCGGCGAACTGATCACGGCGGTCAATGGCGAGCCGATCCGCATCTGGTCCGACCTGCGCTGGAAGCTGCTGCAATCGGCCCTCGAAAAAACACCGGTGACGCTCGAGGTCCAGCGCGTCAATCCGCTGCGCGCCGACGGCACGCTCGTCGAGACCGTGCGCCTGCCGATGGACAGCATCACTGCCAAGGATCTCGAAAGCGACTTCCTGCAAAAGCTCGGCCTCGATCTGGCGATGCCCAAGGCGGTGCTCGGCAAGGTGGTGATCGACGGACCGGCAATGAAGGCCGGCCTGCGCGAGGGCGATGCGGTCGTCTCGATCAATGGCGAGACGCTTGCCGACGGCATGCGCTTCCTGGAAATCATCCGGGCCTCGAGCGACAAGCCGCTGTCCATGGCGATCCTGCGCGCCGGCGTGCCGCTGACGATCAACGTGACGCCGGTTGCAACCCTGCAGAACGGCAAGCCGGTTGGCCGGATTCAGGTGGAAATGCCGCTGGCGCCGGAGATGACGGTGGCCAGCGAGGCGCCGCTGGCAGCCATTGCCAAGGGTGCGCGCAAGACCTGGGACATGAGCGTGCTGACGCTCAAGATGGTGGGGCGCATGATCATCGGCGAAGTCTCGCTGAAAAACATCACCGGTCCGATCACGATCGCGGACTACGCCGGCCAGACCGCGCGGGTGGGCATGGTCAGTTATCTGAGCTTCATTGCGCTCATCAGCATCAGCCTTGGCGTCATGAACCTGCTGCCCATTCCGGTGCTGGATGGGGGTCTTTTGCTGTATTATGCGCTGGAAGTTTTGACCGGAAAGCCAGTTCCGGCACGTTTCGGCGAGATGGCGCAACGTGCCGGCGTCGGCATCCTGATGACCCTGATGGTCGTGGCAGTGTTCAACGATATCGTACGGCTGATTTCCTGACACCTGCCACGTCGCCGGCCGCCGTATCCTGATCGCATGGGTGATGTGCTGTACAGTGCGGACCTGGTCGGAATGTTCGAATAACCGCTTTGAGAATGCGGAGACCCTGCGTTGGGGTCTGCACCGTCATTCGCCAGGGGGCGTCATCAGGCCCGTCCGCGTCGCCCAAAAAGATTCGACCATAACCGACAGCACATGAAATTACATCCCCAGCATTTCGCCGCACAGTCCGCCGCACAGTTCTTCCCCCGCCGTCTCATCGCATTAGCCGCCCTGGCGCTCTGTTCGGGCCAGGCACTTGCGGTCGATCCATTTACCGTGCGCGACATCCGCGTCGAAGGCATTCAGCGCACCGAGGCCGGTACCGTGTTCAGCTACCTGCCGGTGCGGGTGGGCGAGACCTTTACCGATGAAAAAGGTGCGGCTGCAATCAAGGCCTTGTATGCAACCGGCTTTTTCAAGGACATCCGGATCGAGGCCGAGGGCGACGTGCTGGTCGTGCTGGTCGAGGAGCGACCGGCAATTGCCGCGGTCGACTTCACCGGCGCCAAGGAATTCGAAAAAGACGCGCTGATCAAGTCGTTGAAGGAAATCGGACTCGGCGAAGCACGCATCTACGACAAGTCGCTGGTCGAACGCGCCGAGCAGGAACTGAAGCGCCAGTACCTGTCACGCGGCATGTACGGCGTGGCCATCACGACCACCGTCACACCGATCGAGCGCAATCGCGTCAACATCAATTTCGCCGTCGATGAAGGCGACATCGCCCGCATCCGCCAGATCAGCATCGTCGGCAACAAGGTATTTTCGGACAAGGAATTGCTCAAGGCAATTTCCCTGACGACGCCGGGCTGGCTGACCTGGTACACCAAGTCGGACCAGTATTCCAAGCAGAAGCTGACCGGCGACATCGAGACACTGAAATCGTATTACCTCAATCGCGGTTACCTGGAGATGCAGGTCGAATCGACCCAGGTCTCGATCACGCCGGACAAGAAGGATATCTACCTGACGGTCAACATCAGCGAAGGCGAGAAATACACCGTCTCCAATTTCAAGCTCGAAGGCGAGACGTTCGGCCGCGAAGCCGAACTGAAGGAACTGGTGCTGTTGAAACCAGGCGATGTCTACAACGGCGAAATGCTGGCCGAAAGCGTCAAGCGGGTGTCGGAGCGGCTGGGCAATTTCGGCTACGCCTTCGCCAACGTGAACACCAATCCGGAATTGAATCGCGAGAAGAAGGAAGTCGCCTTCACCATGCTGATCGATCCGGGCAAGCGGGTCTACATCCGCAAGATCAACGTGGCCGGCAACACCAAGACACGCGATGAAGTTGTGCGCCGCGAATTCCGCGCCTTCGAAAGCTCCTGGTATGACGGCGCCAAGATCCGCCTGTCGCGCGACCGGGTCGACCGTCTCGGCTATTTCAAGGAAGTCACGATCGAGACGCCCGAAGTGCCGGGTACCAGCGACCAGATCGATGTCAACATGACGGTGGTGGAAAAGCCGACCGGCAACATCCTGATCGGCGCCGGTTTTTCCAGCAGCGAAAAGCTGACCCTGACCGGCTCGGTGCAGCAGACCAATGCCTTCGGCAGCGGCGACACCATCGGCGTCGAAGTCAACACCAGCAGGCGCAACCGCACGATTGCCTTTTCCGAGGTCAATCCGTACTTCACCGACAATGGCGTCTCCCGCAGTTACGAGCTGTTCCTGCGCACCACGCGGCCGCCCGAAGTCAATGCCGGCGATTACGTCATCCGTACCTTGGGCGGCAACGTCAAGTTCGGCGTGCCGTTTTCGGAGCTCGACACGGTCTTCTTCGGCATCGGCATCGAGCGCACCAAGGTCGAGACCTTCCTGAACCAGCCCAATGAGATCAACAGCCCGCAGATCTACCTGAATTACGCGCGCGATTTCGGCGACGGCGTGAACGCGACGACGACCTCGTTTCCGTTCACCGTTGCGTGGCAGCGTGACAGCCGCGACAGCGCCCTGACGCCCAACAGCGGGCGCTATCAGCGCGCCAATTTCGAGGTCGCGCCGTTCGGCGACCTGCGTTATTACCGGGCGATCTACCAGCACCAGTACTTCAAGCCGTTCTTCAAGACCGTCACGCTGGCCTTGAACGGCGAGCTCGATTACGGCCGCGGTCTCAACAGCAAGCCTTATCCGATCTTCAAGAATTTCTATGCCGGCGGCATCGGTTCGGTACGCGGCTATGACAGCTCGTCGCTGGGCGACGTCAAGGATCCGCTGACCGGCGATTCGCTCGGCGGCAGCAAGCGCGTCATTCTCAATGCCGAGTTGCAGTTTCCGTTTCCCGGGCAGGGCAATGACCGCAGCCTGCGCTGGTTCACCTTTGTCGATGGCGGCAACGTCTTTGCCGAGCGCCAGAAAATGCAGATCAAGGATCTGCGCTATTCCGCCGGTATCGGCCTGAGCTGGATTTCGCCTGTCGGACCGCTCAAGCTCAGCTACGGCAAGGCATTGAACGTGAAGCCGGGCGACAAGCCGCAGACTTTCCAGTTCCAGTTGGGCACCGGCTTCTGACGACCGAAGACCTTGCAGTGGCATAATGGCCACCTGTTGCGAACGCGTCGTGAACCATTTTTTGAATTGCGGAGACTTGCCGTGAAGTTGCTACCTGAGTTCTACCCCTGCTCGATCGTGTCGGCAACCCGGTTTGCCCGCTTTGCCTTGTGCGCGGCTGCGCTTGCCGGCAGCATCCAGGCAAGCGCGCAGGAAACCAAGATCGGTTTCGTCAATACCGAACGCATCCTGCGGGAAGCACCGCCGGCCAAGGCCGCGCAGGTGAAGATCGAGCAGGAATTCTCGCGCCGCGAGAAGGAGTTGCAGGACCTGTCGGCACGCATCAAGACCATGTCGGAAAAACTCGACAAGGACGCCGCCGTGCTGCCCGAGACCGACCGCACCCGGCGCCAGCGCGAACTGACCGATCTCGACAAGGATTTCCAGCGCAAGCAACGCGAATTTCGCGAAGACCTGAACCAGCGGCGCAATGAAGAAGTCGCCAACGTGCTCGAACGGACCAACAAGGTGATCAAACAGATTGCCGAGGCCGAAAAATTCGATATCATTTTGCAGGACGCCGTGACGGTCAATCCGCGCATCGACATCACCGACAAAGTGCTCAAGGCACTCAACAAGTAATCACTCCAGAGGCCACGATGAGCATTCGACTGGCAGACTTGGTCGAACGCCTGGGCGGCCAATTGAAAGGCGACGGCGCGCTGCAGGTCGACGGCATCGCGCCGCTGGCCGAGGCGACGGCAACGCAGATGAGCTTCCTGTCGAATCCGAAGCTGCGCGCCCAGGCGGCGCAGTCGCAGGCAGCCGCCCTGATCCTGGCGCCGGGCGACGATGCGGCAATCGGCGCCTATGCCGGCGCGCGCATCCTGGCCGATAATCCCTACGCCTATTTTGCCCGGACGGCGCAGCTTTTCGCCGCGCTTGCCCGCCCGGCGCGCCAGCCCGGCATCCATCCGAGCGCCAGCATCGATCCTGGCGCCAGCATTGCCGCGTCAGCCGTCGTGGGCGCCCATGTCACGGTCGCCGCCGGCGCGATCATCGCGGAGGACGCCACCATCGACGCCGGTTGCTACATCGGTCCGGGCGCGCGCATCGGCAGCGGCACGCATCTGCATCCGCATGTCACGTTCGAAGCGAACTGCCGCATCGGCGCCAACGGCATCGTGCATGCCGGCGCGGTCATCGGCGCGGATGGCTTCGGCTTTGCGAACGAAGGCGGCGCCTGGATCAAGATTCCCCAGACCGGCGGCGTCGCAATCGGCGACGATGTCGAGATCGGCGCCAACACCTGCATCGACCGCGGTGCGCTGACCGACACCGTCATCGAGGATGGCGTCAAGCTCGACAACCAGATCCAGATCGGCCACAACTGCCACATCGGCGCCCATACGGCCATGGCCGGCTGCGTCGGCGTGGCAGGCAGTGCGCGCATCGGCAAGTACTGCACGTTCGGCGGCGCGGCAATGGTGCTGGGCCACCTGACGATTGCCGACCATGTGCATGTCTCGTCGGCCAGCCTGGTGTCGCGCTCGATTCACGAAGCGGGGCAGTACACCGGTTTCTATCCCCTGGCGAAAAATGCCGACTGGGAAAAATCCGCGGCGATTGTTCGCAACCTGGCAACGATGCGTGCGAAAATCCGCGAGCTGGAAAAATCCCTCGAAGCGCTCTCCCAGGACCGTATTATGCAAACACCGATGCAAAAACCGATGCAAAAGAAATGAACAGCCTCGACATCAACCAGATCAAGCTGTATCTGCCGCACCGCTATCCGATGCTGCTGGTCGACCGCGTGCTCGACTGGGAGTCCGGCAAGTCGATCACCGCCATCAAGAACGTGAGCATCAACGAAGAGTTTTTCAACGG
>JANXSS010000003.1 GCA_025356535.1 Herminiimonas sp. | reverse complement strand
GAGGCGCGCATACAGCGCCGGCGCTTCCGGGTCGTCGTCGTCATGCAGGAACACGACATCGAGGTCGGAGGCGTAGCCGAGTTCCTTGCCGCCCAGCTTGCCGTAGGCGATGACGGCAAAGCGCGGCGCCGGCAAGTGCCGGCTCGGCAGGGTCAGCCAGATCGCCTGCAGCGTCTGCGCCACCAGGATGTCGGCCAGCTGCGAGAGATTGTCGGCCAGCTGCTCGACCGTGACCGCGCCTTCGAGGTCCTGCGCCAGCAGGCGCAGCTGCTGCGCATGATGCAGCTCGCGCAGCACGTCGAGCTGGCGTTCGGTGTCGCCGGCGGTGGCTTCCAGTTGCGCCTGGCAATCGGCGGCGAAGGCCGGCCAGTCCGGCGTCGCGTTCAGGGTGCGATCATCCAGCAGTTCGTCGAGCAGCAGCGGATGGCGGGTCAGGTACTGCGCCGCCCAGTTGCTGGCGCTCATCATGCGAATCACCCGTTCGAGCGCATGCGGATATTCGGTCAGCAGCGCCAGGTAGGCGGCGCGCCGGGCGATCGCTTCGAAAAAGTCCAGCAACCGCCCGAGCGTGACGGCGCGGTTGTCGACGGCCGCGGCCAGCAGCGGCAGGCTGGCGTTGAGCAGCGCCAGCAGCTTGCGCCGGCTCGCTTCCGGCAGGCTTTGCATGCGCGACGATTGCAGCGTCAGCAGCAGGCGGGCGGCCGCCTCGTGGGGCGTGTCGAAACCGAGGCTCTCCAGCCGGGCGGTGACGACATCGCTGCCATCGCTCTCGCACAGGGCGACCGGCGCCGGCGCGGCCTGCGCATCTTCGCCGGGCAGTGCCGCGCCGTTGCGCTTGTCGCTGAAGATGCTGTCGAACTGCGTCGCCACGAGCGCGCGGTGGCGCGCCAGTTCGGCCAGCAGCACGGCGCTGTCGGCCATGCCCATCATCTGCGCCACGCACAGCCGCTCGGCGTCGGTCTGCGGCACGGCATGGGTCTGTGCGTCGTCGACGTATTGCAGCCGGTGTTCCAGGTTGCGCAGGAAGGTGTAGGCAGCCTGCAGCCCGGCGACGACGTCGGCTTCCAGCAGGCCGCGCTCGGCAATCGTCTGCAGCACCGTGCGGGTGGAGCGCTCGCGCAGCGCCGCATCGCGGCCGCCGCGAATCAACTGGAACACCTGGGCGATGAATTCGATCTCGCGGATGCCGCCGCGGCCCAGCTTGACATTGTCGCTGCGCTCCGGATGCCGGGTCTCCTGGCGGATCACCTCGGCGCGGATCTGGCCGTGCATGGTGCGGATCGCATCGATGGAGCCGAAGTCGAGGTAACGCCGGTAGACGAACGGCTGCACGATTGCGCCCAGCTCGGCCACGTCGCCCGGCAGGCCGGTGACGGCACGCGCCTTGACCCAGGCATAGCGTTCCCATTCCCGGCCCTGCACGATCAGGTACTGCTCCACCATGTTGAAGGAGGCCACCAGCGGGCCGGAAGCGCCGTTCGGCCGCAACGCCATGTCGACGCGGAAGGTAAAGCCGTCCTCGGTTATTTCCGACAGGGCGGCGATCAGGCGTTTGCCGAGCCGGGTGAAGAATTCATGGTTCGACAGGTGCTTCTGGCTGGCCGCGCCGGCGGTTTCGCCATTTTCCGGATAGACGAAGATCAGGTCGATGTCGGAGGAGACATTGAGTTCGCCGCCGCCGAGCTTGCCCATGCCCAGCACGATCATGCGCTGGGCCAGGCCGGACTCTTCGCCGGTCGGCACGCCGTGCAGCGCTTCGAATTCTTCCTGCAGCGCCTGCAGATGGGTCGCGATCGCAAAGTCGGCAAACAGGGTCATGCCGGCAACGACTTCGGCCAGGTCGGCCACGCCACCAAGGTCGCGTTCGATCAGGGCGGCTATCAGCAGGTTGCGCACCCGCCGCATTGCCCTGGGCAGGGGCATGCCTGCGTCGATTTCCGTTTGTAACATTTCCGAAAGCGCATGCGCTGTCAGCGATAATGCGGCAGCCCGCGCCAGCACCGCCGGGCGGCTTGCATCGGCGTCGATCCAGCGTCGGAGAAAATGCGAGGCTTGCGCACTGGGAAGCAGGGAGGCGGTCATCGGTGTCGTGGCTTTTCCTGAAAGCGATTGCAGCGGCGATTGCAGCGGCGATTGCATCAGCGATTGGCGCGGCGATCGCAGCCGATTTCATGCGACTATACAGCCTGCTGCGCGCTGCCACAGCCGCGCCGCGGGATTGCCAAACCGTTGTAACCGCCAGTTGGTACCGACCTTGATACTTTTGCCAGATGCCATCTGACCTGCCAGCCGACCAGACCGGGCCCGAGGTCCTGCCCAGCCAAGCGGCGCGCCCGGCGCCGCGCATGCGTGGCCTGGCACTGGCAACGCTGTCGGGCTTGCGGATGGCGCATCTGGGCCTGTGGCGCAGCCTGTGCCTGCTTGGCAAGTTGTCGGTGGTTCTCTATTTCGTTTTCTGCATGCTCTTTCTCGGCTTGCGCTATGGGGTCTTGCCGAACATCGATCGCTACAAGGCACAGGTCGAGCAACTGGCTTCCAATGCGCTGGGGCAGAAGGTATCGATTGCCCGCATCGGCGCGTCCTGGTCGCGCTTCACCCCCCATCTGCAATTGACCGATGTCGTGCTGCACGACCGTGCGGGCCAGCCTGCCCTGCGCCTGCCGCAGGTCGGCGCCGATCTGTCCTGGTGGTCGCTCGTGGTCGGCCAGTTACGCCTCGATTCACTTGAAATCATCCGCCCCGACATGGATATCCGGCGCGACGCCGATGGCCGCTTGTTTGTCGCCGGCATCTACATCGATACCGGCAAGAGCGGCGATGGCCGCAATGTCGAATGGGTACTGGCGCAGCACCGCATCGTGATCCGTGATGGCCGGGTGCGCTGGCGCGACGCCCAGCGCAACGCGCCGGAACTGTTGCTCGACCATGTGAATTTCCGGCTCGAAAACCAGTGGCAACAGCATGCCTTCGCCCTCAGTGCGCAGCCGCCGGCGGCGCTGGCAGCGCCCCTGGACCTGCGCGGCATCTTTCATCATCCGCGCTTTGCGCGCCGCATCGCCGACGTCTCGAAATGGACCGGCACACTGTATGCGGACGTGCGCAGCCCGGCGCTGGCAGCCTGGCGGCCCTACCTCGATTATCCGATCGCACTCGACGCCGGCAGCGGCGCGGTGCGCTCCTGGCTGTTCTACAAGCAGCAGAAAGTCGCCGACCTGACCGCCGACCTGGAGCTGGCCGATGTCACGGCGCGGCTGGCGCCGGAGCTGCCGCTGCTGGAACTGATGGCGGTGCGCGGTCGTATCTCGTTGCAGGAGGAAATCGAGCCCGATGCCGGCTTCATCGCAGCGGTCAGGCCGGTGGTGCAGTCGGCGATCGGTGCGGCGACACCCGGAATCGGTGCGGCCACGCCGCCGGCTGCCGGTGCGGCGCCAACCGCCGGGCCATCGGTTGCCGGCCGGGGCAGCGCTGCATCCACGGTTGCGCCCGGCGTCGCAGGCGCCTTCGGTGCCGGCGGCCACACGGTGTCGCTGACCGATTTTTCGATGCGCACGCGCGACGGTTTCGAGTTGCCGACGACGACCATCAGCGAAAAGTACACGCCGCCCAGGGACGGCAAGCCGGAGGAAGTGCAGTTCTCGGCAAAGCTGCTGGACCTGCAGACGCTGGCAAATTTCGTCGAGCGCCTGCCGGTGCCGCCGGCGCAGCGGCGCATGCTGCAGGATTTTTCGCCGCAGGGCACGCTGCGCGATTTCACGGCAAGCTGGCAGGGCACCTATCCGGCGCTGGCGCGCTATGCGGTCAAGGGCAGCTTCAGCAAGCTCTCGCTGCAGGCGCAGGCAGCCCGTGCGGCGCGCGCCAGGACGGCGACGACGCCGGCGCAGGCAGCAGTGCCGGCAATTCCCGGCTTTGAGAACCTCACCGGCAGCATCGATGCCAACGAAAGCGGCGGCACCTTCCGGCTTGCCTCGAACGGCCTGAAGCTGCACCTGGCCGGTTATTTTGCCGAGCCGCTGGTGGCGCTCGACCAGCTGGGGATGCAGGCGCGCTGGCGCTTCGAGGGCGGCGACCGCCTGCTGCTGGAGGTGGCGCAGATGCAGTTCGCGCGGCAGTCGATGCACGGCACGCTCTCCGGCTCGTACCTCATGCCGCTGAACCTGCAACGCGGCAAGCCGCTCGGCAGCGTCGACCTGACCGCCAACATCGGCGGCCTGGAGCTGGCGAAGATCAACGACTACCTGCCGCTGGCCACGCCCGAACACCTGCGCAGCTGGCTGACCGGCGCGCTGGTGGGCGGCATGCTGCAGGATGCCAATGTCAGGCTCAAGGGCGACCTGTCCAGCTTTCCGTATCACCTGCCGGTTGCCGCTGCCGCCGGCATTGCCGGTGCAGCCGGTGCGCCCGCCACGGCTGCCGTGGTGAGTCGTCCCGCCGGTGAATTCAGCGTCGTCGGCCAGATCGAGAATGGCCGCCTCGACGTCGCGCCGGGACGGCTGGGCAAGGATGGCAAGGCGCCGCTGTGGCCGCTCATCGATGCGATCAGCGGGCGCATCGCATTCGACCGCACCCGCATGGAAATCGATGCGAAGTCGGCGCAGATCCACAATGTCGCCATCACCAACGTCAAGGCCGTGATCGGCGACCTGCTGGCGCCCGACAAGATCCTGACGATCGACGGCACCGCAACCGGCGCCCTGCAGGAACTGGTCGGCTTCGTCAACGACAGCCCGGTGGTCGACTGGATCGGCCGCTTTACCGAAGAAACCCGCGCCACCGGCAACGCGGTGCTGGGCCTGAAGCTGCAACTGCCGCTGGCGCGCATGCTGGAGACCAAGGTGCAGGGCGCCCTGCAAATGGGCGGCAACGACGTCACCCTGCAGCATGCGATTCCGACGCTGTTCCAGACCGGCGGGCGGCTCGACTTCAACGAAAAGGGCATCACGCTCAATGGCATGAAGGCAAATTTCGTCGGCGGCCCGGTGGTCGCATCCGGCGGCAGCCAGCGCGACGGCGCCATCGTCATCCGGGCCGAGGGCACGGTGTCCTCGGACGGCTTGCGCCGTACTTATCCGGCGCCAGCAATGCAAATGCTGGCCGAGCGCATCACCGGCAGCAGCCGCTATGGCGCCACCATCGCCGTGCGGAAAAGACATCTCGAAATCACGGTCGACTCGACGCTGCAGGGCCTGGCGCTGGATCTGCCGGCGCCGCTGAAAAAACCGGCAGCCGACGCGCTGCCCCTGAAGTTCGAGATCGCCGCCGCGCCCGGCGACGACAGCGGCCTGCGCGACGAGATCCGCCTGAGCCTCGGCACGGCGCTGGCAGCGCGCTACCAGCGCCAGAAAACGGCCGAAAAAAATGCCGCCTGGCGCATCGTGCGCGGCGGCATCGGCGTCAACGTGCCGCCGCCGCAACCCGATAGCGGCGTCAACATCAACGTCAGCTTGAAAACACTCAATATCGACGCCTGGCGCAGCCTGGTTGCCGCCATCACCGCCTCGGGCGGCACGACTGCGGGCGCACCGGCCGCCGCCGGTGCAGGTGCTGCCGGCGCTGCGGTGCCGGCCGTTGCCGTTGCCGTGACCGTGGCCGCCGGCGCGCCCGAGTCGTCCGGCCTGGAGCAATACCTCGATCCCGAAGTCATCGCCGCGCGCGCCGGCGAACTGATCGTGGCCGGCAAGAAGCTCGACAACGTGGTCGTCGGCGTGTCGCATCAGAAAGGCGTCTGGCAAGCCAACATCGATGCGGCGCAGGCGTCGGGCTACGTGACCTGGAACCAGTCGCAGTCCGGCATGGGCCTGGGCAAGGTGACGGCGCGACTGGCCTCGCTGGTCATTCCGAAGACGGCGGCCTCGGATGTCACGGAAATCCTGGAAGGCAAGAATTCGACGACGCAGATCCCGGCGCTCGACATCGTTGCGGAGAATTTCGAATTGTTCGGCAAGAAGATGGGCCGCCTGGAGCTTGCCGCCAACAACGGCCGCGCCACCGGCCAGCGCGAATGGCGCATCAACAAGCTGCTGCTGGCAAATGCCGATGCCGAATTGAAGGCCACCGGCACCTGGAGCCAGCCCGGCGGCAACGAGAGCCTGACCAACCTGTCCTACCGGCTGGAAGTGGTCAATGCCGGCAAGCTGCTGGAGCGCTTCGGTTTTGCCAACGTGCTAAAGGGGGGCAAGGGCTTGCTCGAAGGCGACATCCGCTGGCAGGGCCTGCCGTTTTCCCTGGATGTGCCCAGCCTGGATGGCCAGATGCGCATCGACATGTCGGCCGGCCAGTTCCTGAAGGTCGATCCGGGCGCGGCAAAGCTGCTCGGCGTCCTGAGCCTGCAATCGCTGCCGCGCCGCCTGACGCTGGATTTCCGCGATGTCTTTTCGGAGGGTTTTGCTTTCGACGGCATTACCGGCACGGTTGCGATCGCACAAGGCACGGCCCGCACCGACAACCTCAAGATGCGCAGCGTCAACGCCACCGTGATCATGGATGGCACCGCCGACATCGCGCACGAAAAGCAGGACCTGCATGTGGCGGTAATCCCGGAAATCAATGTCGGCACGGCCTCGGTGGTGTACGCGCTGGCGGTCAACCCGGTCATCGGCCTGGGCTCTTTTTTGGCGCAGCTGTTTCTGCGCGACCCGCTCATGCGGGCCTTCACCTTCGAATACCGCATCACCGGGCCGTGGAGCGCGCCGGAAGTGGTGAAGGTCAATCGCAGGGCCGGCGAGGCGCAGAATGCGCCCGCCACACAGACCGGGGAGGGGTAGACATGGCAACGACCTCAAGCAGCGCAACGGCAACCGGTGCGGTGGCGCCCGCCACGCGCAACCGTGTCGCCGCCATCCAGATGATCTCGACGCCGGAGGTTGCCGCAAACCTTGACACCGCGGCGCGCCTGGTGGCGCAGGCGGCGCGGGAAGGCGCGCTGCTGGTGTCGCTGCCGGAATACTGGCCGCTGCTGGGCATGCACGAACGCGACAAGCTCGCGCATGCCGAGACGCCCGGCGCCGGCCCGATCCAGGCGGCGATGGGCGCCATGGCGGCGCGCCACGGCATCTGGCTGATCGGCGGCACGCTGCCGCTGGTCAGTGCCGAGCCCGGCAAGGTGTTGAACACCCTGCTGGTCTATGGCCCCGACGGCCGGCAGGCCGCACGCTACGACAAGGTGCACCTGTTCAGTTTCAGCCGCGGCGCCGAATCCTACGATGAAGCGCGCACCATCACGCCGGGCAGCAGCGCGCAGGGCGTCGAGACGCCGCTGGGCCGCGTCGGCCTGTCGGTCTGCTATGACCTGCGCTTTCCCGAACTCTACCGGGCGCTGGGCGACTGCCGCCTCATCGTGGTGCCGTCGGCATTCACCTACACCACCGGCGCGGCGCACTGGGAAATCCTGCTGCGCGCCCGCGCCATCGAAAACCAGTGTTATGTGCTGGCGGCAGCCCAGGGCGGCGTCCATCCGAACGGCCGCCGCACCTGGGGCCACAGCATGCTCATCGATCCCTGGGGCGATGTGGTGGCTGTTTTGGCCGAGGGCGAGGGCGTCGTCGCCGGCGACATCGACACGGACCGGCAGGCGGCGGTGCGGCAAAGCCTGCCGGCGCTGCGCCACCGGCGCCTGTAGGCCGCACGCCGGCGCCGGACGGCACAGGGCCGGGCAGGGCATCGCCGCGCCGCCGAATGCTCTACAATCAGCCATTCCCCGAACCACGCCAGCGAGACGACCATGATCCCATTCGAACCCAACCTGCGCACGCTCTCGGCCGCCCGCGACATCCTGCTGACGCCCTTCGGCCTGGACGAAGGCAAGTTGATCAGCGCGCTCGGCTCGATGTTTACCCACAAGGTCGATTACGCCGACCTGTATTTCCAGTTCACCAAGAGCGAAGGCTGGAGCCTGGAAGAAGGCATCGTCAAGACCGGCAGCTTCTCGATCGACCAGGGCGTGGGCGTGCGGGCCGTCTCGGGCGACCGTACCGCGTTTTCATACTCCGACGAGATTTCCGAGCGGGCCTTGCTGGAAGCGGCGAAAGCCACCCGCACCATCGGCCGCCAGGGCGCCGGCCGTGTCAAGGTCGCGGCAGTCGCCGCGCCGGCCGGCGGCCGTTCGCTCTACCTTCCCGACGATCCGCTGGCGTCGCTCGACGCCACCGAAAAAGTCAGCTTGCTGGAGCGCATCGAGCGCATCGCCCGCAAGAAGGATCCGCGCATCGTCCAGGTCATGGCGGGGCTGGCCGGCGAATACGACGTGGTGCTGGTCATGCGCAGCGACGGCGTCATCGCCGCCGACATCCGTCCGCTGGTGCGCCTGTCGATCACCGTCATCGCCGAGCAGGATGGCCGGCGCGAGATGGGGTCCTCGGGCGGCGGCGGTCGCTTCAGCTACGCCTATTTCGACGAAGCGGTGCTGGAAAAATATGCCGGCGACGCGGTTGCCGCGGCACTCGTGAACCTCGATGCGCGGCCGGCGCCGGCCGGGCCCATGACGGTGGTGCTGGCGCCCGGCTGGCCCGGCATCCTGTTGCATGAAGCGATCGGCCACGGCCTGGAGGGCGACTTCAACCGCAAGGGTTCGAGCACCTTCGCCGGGCGCATCGGCCAGCGCGTGGCCGCCAGGGGCGTGACCGTCGTCGACGATGGCACGCTCGCCGACCGCCGTGGTTCGCTCAACATCGACGACGAAGGCAATCCGACCCAGTGCACCACGCTCATCGAGGACGGCATCCTGAAAGGCTATATCCAGGACACCATGAATGCCCGCCTGATGAAGATGCCGGTCACCGGCAACGCCCGGCGCGAATCGTTTGCCCACCTGCCGATGCCGCGCATGACCAACACCTACATGCTGGGCGGCGAGCGCGACCCCGGCGAGATCCTGGCGTCGGTCAAGAACGGCCTGTATGCGGTGAACTTCGGCGGCGGCCAGGTCGACATCACCAACGGCAAGTTCGTCTTTTCCGCCAGCGAGGCCTGGATGATCGAGGACGGCAAGCTGACCTATCCGGTCAAGGGCGCCACCCTGATCGGCAACGGGCCGGACGTGCTCAACCGCGTGTCGATGATCGGCAACGACATGCGGCTCGATTCCGGCGTCGGCGTCTGTGGCAAGGAAGGGCAGAGCGTGCCGGTCGGCGTCGGCCAGCCGACGCTGCGCATCGACGGTGTCACGGTCGGCGGCACGGCCTGAAGTCGAGCATGACGCTGCGCTTTACTGCCGGCGCGTGGCGCAAATGCGGCAAAATGCAGCGGTAACTTGCAATGCCGCCTGATCTATTGCATCATTCGGGGTACTTATAGAGAACTTGCATCATGACCTGCAGCCGCTTCCACTTTTATTTTTACTTTGACGCTTCCAGCCCAACGGCGGTGGAAAAGCGGCACGGTCATGTAAAAGCAGGATAACGCGACCAACCGAATTTCTTGAAAAACCGCCGCCAAGGCGGTTTTTTATTTTCTGATTATTTTTGCCTGGAGAACAGCATGCTACGCACCGACGACCTACGCATTCGCGAGATGAAGGAACTGTTGCCGCCCTCACATCTGATCCGCGAATTCGGCTGCTCGGAAGCCGCAGCCGAGACCGCCGGCAAGTCCCGCGAAGCGCTGCACCGCATCCTGCACGGCCAGGACGACCGGCTGCTGGTGGTCATCGGTCCCTGCTCGATACACGACACCAAGGCGGCCATGGAGTATGCGCGCCGCCTGGTGGGCGAGCGCAGCCGCCTGTCGGCCGACCTTGAAATCGTCATGCGGGTGTATTTCGAGAAGCCGCGCACCACCGTCGGCTGGAAGGGCATGATCAACGATCCGTACATGGACAACAGCTTTCGCATCAACGACGGCCTGCGCACCGCCCGTGAACTGCTGCTCAACATTAATGAACTCGGCCTGCCGGCAGGCACGGAATTTCTCGACGTGATCAGCCCGCAGTACATTGCCGACCTGATCAGCTGGGGCGCCATCGGCGCGCGCACCACCGAGTCGCAGGTGCACCGCGAACTGGCTTCGGGCCTGT
>JANXSS010000491.1 GCA_025356535.1 Herminiimonas sp. | reverse complement strand
TGCGCAGCAGGCGCAGATGGAAATCGCCTACGCCCATTACCGCCAGGCCGACCAGCCGCAGGCGCTGGCAGCGGTCGAACGCTTCATCAAGCTGCATCCGAATCATCCGAATGTCGACTACATGTATTACCTGCGCGGCCTGGTCAATTTCAACGACCGCCTGAGCCCGTTCAACTTCCTGGTGCCGCAAGACCCCAGCGAGCGCGATCCCAAGGCCGCCCGCGACGCCTTCGAATCCTTCAAGCAACTCGTCGAGCGCTATCCCAACAGCATCTATGCCAAGGATTCGCTGGCGCGCATGAATTACCTGGTCAATGCGCTGGCGCAGCATGACGTGTACGTGGCGCGGTATTATTTCCGGCGCGGCGCGTACCTGGCGTCGCTGAACCGCGCGCAGGGCGTGGTCAAGGATTACACCGATGCACCGGCCATCGAGGAAGCGCTCTTCATCATGGTGCGCTGCTACGACGCGCTGGGGCTCACGCAGCTGCGCGATGACGCCGAGCGCGTGCTGACCAAGAACTATCCGAAGAGCCGCTATGCCAGTGGCGACGGCACCGTGGCCAAGGCCTGGTGGCGGTTCTGGTAAGGCCACTTCATCGACTGCCACACCTGCCAGGCCCCGCATGCCGGGGCTTGTTGCATCGTGGGGTAGTGCCGCCTTCCCGCCGCGCCTTCAGGCGGCGCTACGGCGCCTGAACCGCCAGGTCGTCGCATCCGACGCTTCTGCATCGAAGCCGTAGCCATCGCCGTCGAAGTCCTGCAGCTGCACCGCTTTCTTTATACCGTGCAGCGCCGCAAAGCGAGCCATCGCACCGCGCGCGCGCTTGGCGAAGAATGAAATGACCTTGAACTGACCGCCCTTCCAGTCTTCAAAGACCGGCGTGACGACCTGGCCGCGCAACAGCGCCGGCCGCACCGCCCGGAAATATTCCTGGGAGGCGAGGTTGACGAGCGTCTTGTCGCGATGCGGCGCCAGGGCCGTGGCCAGCGCTTCGGTGATGGTGTCGCCCCAGAACCGATACAGGTCGTCCCCGGCATCGTTGGCCAGGCGGGTGCCCATTTCGAGCCGGTACGGCTGCATCATGTCGAGCGGACGCAGCACGCCGTACAGGCCGGAGAGAATCCGCAGATGCGCCTGCAGGTAATCCAGCTGCGGCGCCATCAGGCTGCCGGCCTGCAGGCCGTCGTACACATCGCCGTTGAAGGCCAGCACCGCCTGCCGGCTGTTTTTTTGCGAAATCCGCGACGACCAGTCGTGATAGCGCTGCGCGTTGAGCTGCGCCAGCGGGTCCGAGATTTTCATCAGGGACCCGAGCTGCGCCGGCGAATGCGTGCGCAGGATCTCGATCAATTGTCCGGCGTGCTTCATGAAGGCTGGCCGTGTCCGCACGTCGGTGGTGACCGCCGACGTGTAGTCGAGCGTCTTGGCAGGCGATAATACGATCAGCATGACTTCTTTCTCTGGATAATAATTTCCGCAATGATACCGAATCGCCTGGTTCTCGATACCAATGTCTGCCTCGACCTGTTCGTCTTGTGCGATCCGCGCCGCGCCGCGCTGGCAGCGGCCCTGCAAGAAGGCAGCGTCGAAGCCGTCACCCGCGCCGATTGTCGCAACGAATGGCTGGCGGTGCTGCAGTATCCGTGTTTCGCGCTGGACGATGCCCGGCGCGCGCAGTGCACGGCGCAGTTCGACGCCATGGTGCGCTGCCTGGAGGCCGGCCCCGGCAGCGCCTGCCAGCCCGCTGCGGCGGCGCTGCCGCGCTGCACCGACAGGGACGACCAGAAGTTCCTGGAACTCGCACGCGACAGCAACGCCGCAATGCTGCTGACAAAGGACCGTGCCCTGCTGAAGCTGGCCGGCAAATGCCGGCGCGCCGGGTTTTTTGCAATCCTCGATCCGCAGGCATGGCGCGCCCCTGTTGCAGCGACAACGCTCGAAGGCGCCTGACCCGTGCCGGTCAACGCCGCGAAGGGATAACGTTATAGAATCGGCAGCATCGTCTTCAACCGGGCTTCACCATGACCATCCCTCCCGCCGCCGTCGCGCTGTCGTCGCGCCTGCCTGCAGTCGGCACGACCATCTTCACCATCATGTCGAACCTGGCCGCGCAGCACGACGCGGTCAATCTCGGCCAGGGCTTTCCGGATTTCGATTGCGACCTGCGCCTGATCGACGCGGCCACGGAGGCGATGAAGGCGGGCCTGAACCAGTATCCGCCGATGATCGGCGTGCCGGCGCTGCGCCAGAACATCGCCGCCAAGCTGGCCGCCATCTATGACGCGCAATACGACGCGGACAGCGAGATCACGATCACGGCAGGCGCGACGCAGGCGGTGCTGACCGCGATCCTGTGCGCGATCCATCCGGGCGATGAAGTCATCGTCATCGAGCCCGCCTACGACGCCTACGTGCCGGCGATCGTTCTGGCCGGCGGCACGCCGGTGTTCGTGCAGATGTCGATCGGCGAGCAAGGCTACGCCGTGCCGTGGCAGGAAGTCGCTGCGGCCGTGACGCCGAAGACGCGCATGATCGTGATCAACTCGCCGCACAATCCGACCGGATCGATCCTGCGCACGGCAGACCTGGAGACCCTGGCCGCAATCGTGCGCGACAGCCGTATTTTGATCCTGGCCGACGAGGTCTACGAACACATGGTCTTCGATGGCGCCGTGCATGCATCGGTGTGCCGCATGCCGGAGCTGGTGGCGCGCGCCTTCGTCATCTCGAGCTTCGGCAAGACCTATCACGTCACCGGCTGGAAGGTCGGCTACGTTGCCGCGCCGGCGGCGCTGTCGGCGGAATTTCGCAAGGTCCATCAGTTCAACGTCTTTACGGTCAACACGCCGATACAGCATGCGCTGGCAGCCTACATGCGCGACCCGGCGCCGTACCGCGAACTGCCGGCCTTCTATGCGGCCAAGCGCGACCTGTTCCGCAATGGCCTGGCGCGGACGCGCTTCCGTCTGCTGCCGGCCGACGGCACGTATTTTCAGTGCGTCGATTATTCGGCGATGTCGGATCTGCCCGAAGCCGATTTTGCAAAATGGCTGACAACGGAAATCGGCGTGGCCGCCATCCCCGTATCGGCCTTCTACAACACGCCGAAAGAGTCGCAGATCGTGCGCTTCTGTTTCGCCAAGAAGGATGCAACGCTGCACACCGCCCTGGCGCGACTGGCGCTGGTCTAGCAGCGCCTGCCTGTTTGCGCGTTGCCCTACTTTGCCCGGCTCGCAGCCAGCGCCTGGTTGGCCTTGCGTTCGGCATTGACCTTCTGCACCGTTGCCCGTTCGCCCAGCATTTTCAGATAGTCCTTGACCGGCAGCGCCGCGAGC
Source organism: Herminiimonas sp. (assembly GCA_025356535.1). Classification (GTDB taxonomy): domain Bacteria; phylum Pseudomonadota; class Gammaproteobacteria; order Burkholderiales; family Burkholderiaceae_D; genus JANXSS01. The sequence continues at coordinate 6,704 of JANXSS010000491.1, read as the reverse complement.
ATGTCCTCGCCCAGCACGATCTTGGTCGCCATCGAAATGAGCGGCAGGTGCACCAGCGCGGCGCAATCGGCCAGGCTGAATTCGCTGCCGGCAACGTAGGGCGAAAACGTCGCCATGCCGGCAAATGCCCGGATGCTGCGCTTCAACTGTTTCTGTACCCGGGTCTTCGTCTCCTCCGACACGGTGCCGCCGAAAAACGCCTGGCCGTACAGTTCGCGCGCCACCAGTTCCATGTGCAGTTCGATGAAGGTGATCAGCTCGCGCACCTTGGCTGCGGCAAACGGATCGGCAGGCAGAAGCGGCGTCTGCGGATAGGCAGCTTCGAGATAGTCGTTGATGACCTGCGATTCGCACAGCACGCCCTGCTCGGTTTCGATGAAAGGCACCTTGCCCAGGGGTGACTTCTCCAGCAGCGCCGGCGAGCGGTCGGCCCAGACCAGCACTTCTTCGAAGGGGATGTTCTTTTCAAGCAGGGCGAGCTTGACCTTGTTGTGATAATTGCTCATAGCAAAACCGCAGAGTTTCAACATTGGATTTTCCTTATGGGTCGGTGGGATGCGCGCGTGTCGTGGCACGGCGTGACGCAATCCTAGCACCTGCGGCATGCGCCGCCCGTGTGCCGCGTGGCAGGCAATCGGCACGCGGCGCCATTTCGGGAAATAGCGGGCCCGTGCATGTGGCAAGGCGCATGCACGGGCAGTCGGTGTCGCAGGACCGCGGACTTAAGCGAGAGCCTGTTCGCGCTCCATGGCGACATCGATCAGCAGGAGGATTTCCTGATAGACCGGCAGATAGAAACCTTCACGCGGGGATTCGCGGTCGTTGACCAGCAAGCCCTGCAGGAACGGCACGACCGCCTCATGCGCCCATAGCGTGCTGATCTTGTCCATCAGGTGCGGATAGCCTTCGAGGCTTTCCCGACCGGGCGGGGTGTTGGCATCGGCCTCATGCAGGCGGCCGTTGAAGATTTTCCGGAAACTGTTGCACAGCTCGGCGCGGCGCTCGCCATCGCCAAGGCTGTCATACAGGTCGGCCAGATACAGCCATGGCGCCGGCGAGGCAGATGCGGCGGAGTTGCAGTAGTTTTCCAGGATATCGATGGCGCGCTGGGTCTCGTTGAGCATCTTCCAGAATTCCGCTTCCTGCATGACATCCGACACCAGTTCGAAGGTGGCCAGCTTGCTGCGGGCCAGCTCGCGCGGTGCATCGTCGAACTGATCCAGGTCGGACGCTGCCTCGTCGGGTCGTGCACCCCTTGCGATGACATCGCGTGCCGGCATCGGCTCGGTCGCGATGGCTGTTTCCTGTTCGACGTTGGCCAGGCCGAGCGGCTCGATGCGCTCGTCGATGTTCGGAACGGTGGCGTCACGCCTGCCGACGAAGTGATTGACATAGCGTTCCAGCGCCTTGTCGGAGGTGCTGCCGGTGTCGGCAGCGCCCGACGCCGCGTCGGCTGCCGGCGCATCCTTGCGGGCCACGCTGGCGCGTGCGGAGGCCAGCAATTCCGCCTCGCGGGTGGCATCGTCACTCGTTGCCAGCCACCACGGCGTTGCCTTGCCAGCCGCCTTCGAACCCTTGCGGCCGGGGTCGCGCAGGTAGCGCCAGATCATCGCAAGCCCGGCCGCCATCAGCAGGGCCATGCCGATCATCAGGCTGGTCGACGCAAGCGCACTGCGCGAGGCGCCGGCAGCCGACTGGCGCGCAGCCGCCGATTGTGCGGCCACGCTACCGGCGCCGGCCTGCCCTTCCGGCTGCGGTTGCGGTGCGGCCGGCTGCGGTGCTGGCGCCGCCGCCGCCGGCTGCCCGGTGCCTGCCTGCAGCGGTGCCGGCCGTGCGGGATTCGAAACCGCAGGCGCGCTTCCTGCCTGCAGGGTCTTCAACTGCCTGCGCGCCGCAACCAGCGCATCTTCACCCCGCAGCACCGCCTGGAAGCGCGCTTTTGCAGCGCTCAGCTCCTCGCTGTCGGAGCGCGCAGGATCGGCTGCCAGGCCGAGACTTTGCGACAGCTTCAGACCGGCCGGTTGCGTGGGTGGGGAACGCACCGGATCGATCTGCAACAGGTCGGTTTGCGTGAGCTTGAGCACGCTGCGCGCTGCCGGTGCGGCTTTTGCGCGCATCGTCGGCGGCTTCGCAGCATCGTTCGGCGACATGGTTTCCAGATCACCGGCGGCAATGCTGCGCATGCTCTCGGCGCGGCTGCGGCGGCTGCGCTGACGTGCCCGCGCGCCTGCGGTCTCGCCGTCGCGCGCGCTGCCGCGCGGCAGGGTGTCAAGCTTCAGCTCGTCGGCCATGGTCGATACCACCCGTGGCAAACCATCCTTCATGTCGAGCAGCAGCTGATAATCGCGGTGCAGCGTCGGCGCGCAAGTGATTTCAACCAGCAGCGACACGGCAGGCTCGTCGACCGTGCTCACCGTCGAAATCGACAGTTCGGCCGCTGCACCCTTTGCGCGCTTCAGTCCGAATTGCGGCCTGACGATTTCCGAGCCGTCCGGCATTTTCAGAATCACCCGGATGCAGCTCTCGGCAAGCGTTCCTGCATCGCTGCCGAGCACCTGCACGGTCGCGCGCAAAGGCTGGCCAAGGGCCGACTGCAACCGCAGCGGTCCGAGCCCGACGGCGTCGCTGACGCCACAGCGCATCGCCAGCGAAACCAGCACGACGATGCGAAGCAGTGCAAACCGGGGACGATGTGTCATGAGTGATTCCCTTGCATCTTGATGGCAGGCGCCAGACTTGGCAGCGCAGAAATTACCAGGCATGTGGGCGTGGCGCCCGGGCATGAGTGATGCAATGATGTTACTTAATTGCAATGCACTGAAGAAAGTATTAGCAACACTATTAATACGCTGGCGGTGCGCGTGTACCACGCATTAAACGGTTTTGACAGCGCTGGCGAAGCGGCAGAAGCGAGAAATTGATCGAAAATGCGCAGTACCTGCAGCCGATGCGAACGCAGCGTTTCGCTCCGGGAATCAGGCCTGTGCGGTAGCAGGCATCCGGGGGTGGATGACCTTGATAAAACGCGGCTGCGCCTCGCCGGGGGAGCAGCAACCGGCAGCCGGACCGGTGGCTGGCAGCCGGCCTGCGCGGCAGGCCTGGTCCGACGACAAGGGCGGTGCTACTTCTCGCCTTTCATCATTGCGCGCGCAATGACGATCTGCTGGATCTGGCTGGTGCCTTCGAAGATGCGAAACAGCCGTACGTCGCGGTAGAAGCGCTCGACCGCATAGTCGCTGATGTAGCCGGCGCCGCCATGAATCTGCACGCAGCGGTCAGCCAGGCGTCCCACCATTTCGGAGGCGAACAGCTTGCAGCAGGAGGCGTCGGTCTGGACGTTTTCGCCGCGGTCGCGCCGGCGCGCGGTTTCCATGACCATGCAGCGCGCTGCCAGCAGTTCGGCCCGGCAATCGGCCAGCATCGCCTGGACCATCTGGAATTCGCCGATCGGCTGGCCGAACTGCTTGCGCTCCTGCGCATAGCGCAGGGCGTCGTCGAGCATGCGCTGGCCGGCGCCGACGCAGACGGCCGCAATCGTGATGCGACCCTTGTCGAGCACCTTCATGGCTGTTTTGAAGCCCTGCCCTTCACGGTCGCCGATCAGGTTTTCCGCCGGCACCCGCACGTTCTCGAAGATGACGTCGGCCGTATGGGCGCCGCGCTGGCCCATCTTCTTGTCGGTCTTGCCGACCTGGATGCCGGGCGACCTTGCATCGACGATGAAGGCCGACACGCCACCGGCGCCCTTGACCGCCGGATCGGTGCGCGCCATCAACGTGAAGACGCCGGCCTCGGGTGCGTTGGTGATGTAGCGCTTGGTGCCGTTGACGACATACACGTCGCCGTCGCGAATCGCCGTGGTGGCAACCGACGAGGCGTCCGAGCCGGCGCCGGGTTCGGTCAGAGCGAACGAGCCGATCAGCTCGCCCGAGGCCATCTTCGGCAGCCAGTAGGCTTTCTGCGCTTCGGTGCCGTCGATGACGATGCCCTGCGAGCCGATGCCGTTGTTGGTGCCCATGATCGAGCGGAATGCCGGCGAGGTATAGGTCAGCGCCAGCGTCACCAGCACCTCTTCTTCCATGGTCAGGCCGGCGCCGCCGTATTGCTCCGGGATGGTCAGGCCGAACAGGCCGATGTCGCGCATCTCGGCCACGATATCCTCGGGTATGGCGTCGGTCTCGGCGACGATCTGCTCGGCCGGCATCAGGCGTTCGCGCACGAAGCGCTCGACCGTCGACAGCAGCAGGTTCAGGGTTTCCTGGTCATTGATCATGATCTTTTGATGCCTGGTTGGGTGGGAACGGTTGGTTCTGGAGAAAAGCCGGTCATTGCGCCGACCCGACGATTTATAGCACGAGTCGCCGATTCGGGCTGCGCGCCGGTTGCCGCACGGCTGCGGGAAAATGAATGGCGCGCCCGGCCCCCGAAGTTGCCGCGAACTGGTTAAACTGGCAAGCATTCGGCATGGCCGGGCCAGGCTGTCGCATCCGTGCCGCCCTCCCTGCGCTGCCTACTCAACCGGGTTTCACATGACAACAACATCGAACATCAACCTGCTGGGCGTCGTCGGTTGCGGCGCCATGGGACGCGGCATCGTCCAGATCGCCGCGCTGGCCGGCCTGTCGGTGCGCCTGTACGACAGCGCACCGGGCGCGGCCGAGTCGGCCCTGCAGACGCTTGCCGAGACGCTGGCAAAGCTGCAGGACAAGGGCAAGCTCGGTGCCGAGGCGGTCGCCGGCGCCCGCAGCCGCATGCAGGTGGCCGCGGCGCTCGAAGACCTGGCCGGCTGCGACGTGGTGATCGAGGCGATCATCGAAAACCTCGCCATCAAGCAGACCGTCTTCAGGCAGCTCGAAGCGATCGTGCGCGCCGATGCGATCCTGGCATCGAACACCTCGTCGCTGTCGATTACCGCGATTGCCGCCGGCTGCAGCCAGCCGCAGCGCGTGGTCGGCTATCACTTCTTCAATCCGGTGCCGGTCATGCGCGTGGTCGAGGTCATCGAAGGCGTGCGCACCGCACCCGAAGTCGGCACGGCCATGGTCGAGCTGGCGCGCCGCATGGGCCACACGCCGGTGCGCGCCAAGGACACGCCGGGCTTCATCGTCAATCATGCCGGACGCGGCTTCGGCACCGAAGCGCTGCGCATCGTCGGCGAAGGCGTGACCGACTTCGCCACCGTCGACCGCATCCTGCGCGACGCCGCCGGCTTCAAGATCGGCCCCTTCGAGCTGATGGACCTGACCGGGCTCGACGTCTCCCACCCGGTGATGGAATCAATCTATCACCAGTATTACGAAGAGCCGCGCTACCGGCCATCGGTCATCACTGCGCAGCGCTTTACCGCCGGCATGCTGGGTCGCAAGACCAAGCAGGGTTTCTATGCGTACGTGGACAGCAAGCAGCAGGTCGCGCCCGAAGCGCCGGCGCCGGCGGCGCGTCCCGCGGCGGTGTGGGTGAGCCCGGCCTGGCAATGGGCCTGCGAGCAGGTCCAGGAGCTGGTCGTGCAACTGGGCGGCAGGCTCGACCATGCACGCCTGCCGGGGCCCGACTCGCTCATCGTCGTCACGCCCCTGGGCGACGACGCCTCCTTCATTGCGGCCCGCGACGGGCTCGACGCGGCGCGCGTCGTGGCGATCGACCTGTTCACGCCGCTTGCAAGACGACGCACGCTGATGACGACGCCGGCGACCACGGCAGCCATGCGCGATGCTGCCCATGGCCTGTTTGCAGCCGACGGCGTGCCGGTGTCGCTGATCCGCGACTCGGCCGGCTTCGTCGCCCCGCGGGTGCTGGCCACCATCATCAACATCGCCTGCGACATCGCGCAGCAGGGCATCGCCAGCCCTGCCGACATCGACCTGGCCGTCACACTCGGGCTCGGCTATCCGCAGGGACCGCTTGCCATGGGCGACACGTACGGCGCGAAACGCGTCCTGACGATTTTGGAGAGCATGAACGAGCTGTATGCCGACCCGCGCTACCGGGCCTCGCCATGGCTCAAGCGCCGGGCATTGCTGGGCCTGTCCCTGCTGACCGAGGAACTCTGAATGGCGGGCGACCGTCGCCCTGCCTGAACAGCGTCAACGTATTCGACACCGACATCCATGAAGGTCACCATGTCCGCAGAACTGAAAGCATCGCGCCGCGACGCCACCCTGATCCTGACGCTGTCTAACCCCGGTGCGCGCAATGCGCTGCATCCGGACATGTACGCCGCAGCCATCGAAACCCTCGGCACGGCCGAGCGCGACGATTCGATCCGCGCCGTGATCCTGACCGGCGCCGACAATTTTTTTTGCGCCGGCGGCAACCTGAACCGCCTTCTGGAAAACCGCGCCCTGCCCAAATCGGCGCAGGCCGAATCGATCGACAACCTGCACCAGTGGATCGAGGCGCTGCGCGACTGTCCGAAACCGGTGATTGCCGCCGTCGATGGCGCGGCGGCCGGCGCCGGCTTTTCGCTGGCCCTTGCCTGCGACCTGATCGTGGCCGGCGCCTCGGCAAAGTTCGTGATGGCGTATGTGAAGGTGGGCTTGACGCCCGACGGCGGCGGCTCCTGGTTCCTGTCGCAGGCATTGCCGCGCCAGCTGGCAACCGAAATGCTCATCGAAGGCAAGCCGGTGCTGGCGCCGCGCCTGTTCGAGCTTGGCGTCGTCAACCGGATCGTGCCCGATGGCACGGCGCTCGATGCGGCGCTGGCC
>JANXSS010000421.1 GCA_025356535.1 Herminiimonas sp. | reverse complement strand
CGGTGGTAACTTCCACGGCCAATACCTGGCGCAGGCGATGGACTTGCTGGCGATGGCTGTCGCGGACCTGGGCAGCATTGTCGAGCGCCGCGTGGCGCGCCTGATCGATCCTACGCTGTCGTGGGGCCTGCCGCGCAACCTGATGTCCGGCGTGCGTGGCGTGAACACCGGCTACCCGGTGATGCAATGCTCGCTCAGCTCGCTGGTGATGGAGAACCGCACGCTGTGCATGCCGGGCAGCGTGGACTCGATTCCGGCCAAGGGCAACAGCGAAGACCATGTGTCGAATTCGACCTGGTGCGCGCGCAAGGCCGCAACAGTGGTGGCAAACACGCAGTACATCGTCGGCGTCGAGATGCTGCTGGCAGCGCAGGCGCTGTCGATGACGGCCGAACCGCTGGCGCAGTTCGTCCTGGGCGCCGGCACGCAGGCGGCCTACGACGCCGTGCGCAGCCGCATCGCCGCCTGCGTCGACGGCGACCGCTGGTATCACGACGACATCGCTGCTGCGCATGGCTTCGTCACCAGCGGCGCGGTGCGCGCTGCGGTCGAACGGGCAGTCGGCGCGCTCGACGCCGACATGGCGGCAGCAAGCTAGAAATGGTATTCGACCCGGATCATCGGTGTCCTGGCAAGCGAGCCCGGCACCGACGCGGCGTTGCGAAGCGTGAACATGTTCTTCGGCGCGATATCGGTCGAGGCACAGACGTCGCGCATGATCGGATTGCCGCGCCAAAAACTACCGGTTCGACATTGCAGCGCCCTGCATGCGCAAACACGCGCCATCAGGTCCGTGCATGCAGGAGCGCGCCGGCGATGTAGGTTGCCTGCACGCTGCGGTCGTCGCCCAGCAGCGCCAGCGCAAACAGCAGCTCTTCCAGGGTCTCGCTTTGCGCCGTGCGCCGGGCAAGCAATGGCGTGGCGCGCGCATCAAGCATCAGGAAGTCGGCTTCGGCGCCGGGCATGAAATTGCCGATCGTGCCTTCGAGCCGCATGGCGCGCGCGCCGCCCAGCGTGGCGAAATAGAACATGCGCAGCGCCGAGACGTGACTTCCGCCCAGGCGGGCCACCTTGTAGAGCGCGTCCATGGTACGGAACATGGAAAACGAGGTGCCGCCGCCGACATCGGTTGCCAGCGACAGGCGCATGCCGGCTCGGTCGGCCGCCGCCACGTCGAACAGGCCGCTGCCCAGGAACAGGTTCGAGGTCGGACACATCGCCACTGCCGCGCCGCTATCGCGCATGCGCTGCCGGTCGGCGTCATCGAGCCAGATGCAGTGGCCGTAGAGCGCGCGCTGGCGCAGCAGACCAGCCTGGTCGTACACGTCAAGATAGCTGCGCGCCGTTGGAAAGAGCGACCTCGCCCAGCGGATTTCGTCGGTGTTTTCGGCCACGTGCGACTGGATGAAGGTATCGGGCCAGGCGCCGGCAAGCTCACCGGCCAGGCGCAGCTGTGTCTGGCTTGACGTCGGCGCAAAACGCGGCGTGATCGCATACAGCTGCCGGCCCTGCTTATGCCAGCGGCGAATCAGCGTCTCGGTCTCGCGGGCGCCCTGCTCGGCCGTCTCGCGCAAGCCCTGTGGACAGTGCCGGTCCATCAGCACCTTGCCGGCGGCCATGCGCATGTTGCGCGCCGCACTCTCGGCAAAGAACGCGTCGACCGACGCCGCATGCACGGTGCAGTAGACCAGCGCCGTGGTGGTGCCGTTTGCCAGCAGCTCGTCGAGAAAGAAGCGGGCGACCTCGGCGGCATGTTCGCCGTCGCCAAATTTTTCTTCCGTCGGAAAGGTGTACTGCTCCAGCCAGGGCAGGAGACCGGCTGCCGGCGAGGCAATGATGTCGGTCTGCGGATAATGAATGTGGGTGTCGATGAAGCCGGGGCAGATGATCTTGCCGCGGTGGTCTTGCCAGGGCACGCCGGCCGGCAGGCCCGGCTGCAGCAGCGCGAAGTCGCCGGCGGCAATGACGTGACCGTCGGCCACGATCAGCAGGCCGTCTTCATGCCAGCGATGCGCGTTGACGTCGAGCGCCGGGTCGCCGGTGAAGTGCAGCACGCTGGCGCGGTAGGCCTGCATGCCGCCCGCCGGCGCGACCGCACCGGCGCCGATGGCGGTGCGCTCGGTCGTGGTCATCGGCAGGCTTTCCGCGATGGCCGCGATGCGATGGAGTCCGCCGCCGGCTGCCATGCCTGCAGCAGCTGCGCGGCAACTGCAACGGCAATGACGGCCGGCGCCTTGCCGTCGATGCCGTCGATGCCCACCGGGCACACCATGGTCGCAAGCGCGCGGGGCGCGATGCCGCGCGCCTGCAGGCGGCGTTCGAACTGCAGGCGCTTGGTGCGCGAGCCGATCAGGCCGAACCAGCCGGCATCGCCCCGCCGCAGGATCTGCTCCGCAAGCGCTTGGTCGAGCCGGTGGCTGTGCGTCATGACGAGGTAGCTGGCGCCCGCCGGCGCGGCATCGATGACCGCTTCCGGCAGATCGGTGACCTCGACCGTGACATTGTCGGGCAGCGCTGCAGGAAAGGCGTCGGCACGCTGGTCGACCCAGGTGATGCGGCACGGCAGCCCGGCGAACGCCTGCACGATTGCCGCGCCGACGTGGCCGGCGCCGAACAGCAGCAGTTGCGCGCGATGCGGCATGCAGCAGTCGGCCAGCCAGCGCCGGCCTGCCGCGTCGCGCAGCAAGGTACAGGTTTTCGGGCGGTCGGCGTCGAGCGCGGGAACGCTCGCCCCGATCGCGCCGGCAATGATGTTGCCGGCGGCGTCGAGGATGACCGGCGTTGCCATGTCGTCGAGCGGCGTCAGGCGCCAGCTCGCCTCGCCCGACGCCAGCCGTTGCCGCAGCAGGGCGAGCTGCCCCGCGCCAATCGCATCGAGACGTTCGAACGCCAGATGGACCACGCCGCCGCAGCACTGGCCAAGCGTCGGCCCGAGGGCGAAGCGCTCCAGCCTGCGCTGGCCGGCAAGACCGCCGGGCGACTGCGCCAGCATGGCGCGGGCAAAGTCGATCGCGCTGAATTCGAGGTGGCCGCCGCCGATGGTGTCGCGGATGTCGGTTGCGGTGACCAGCATCCTGGCACCGGCTTCACGCGGCGTCGAGCCATCGGCCTGCGCCACCGTGACCAGGATCGCTGCGGCCGCGCCGGCCGGCCATGCATCGCACCAGCGCGGCGTCATTGCGCGCGTCCGGCCTGCACGGCCATTACGGCGCGCAGGATTTCCTCGGCGGTTGCCGGTGCATTCAGGGGCGGGCTGCAGTGCCCGGCGCCGAGGCTGGCCACGGCGTCGCGGATGGCGAAAAATACCGAGAACGACAACAGCAGCGGCGGCTCGCCCACCGCCTTCGAGCGATGGACGCTGTCGGCCGCATTGGCGTTGTCGAACAGGTGCACCCGCAAATCGGCCGGGCAGTCGGATACGGCCGGTATCTTGTAGGTCGAGGGCGCATGCGTCATCAGCCGACCGGCGTCGTTCCAGACCAGTTCCTCGGTGGTCAGCCAGCCCATGCCCTGGATGAAGCCGCCTTCGATCTGGCCGATGTCGATTGCCGGATTCAAGGACCGGCCGGCGTCCTGCAGAAGGTCGGCGCGCAGCAGCTTCCATTCGCCGGTAAGGGTGTCGACGACCACCTCGGACACCGCCGCACCATAGGCGAAATACGAAAACGGATGGCCGGTCATGGTCTTGGCATCCCAGGCCAGGCCGGGCGTCGCATGAAAACCATCCGACCAGAGCTGCACGCGCGCCAGGTAGGCGCTTGCCACCACCGCGCCGAAGGCATGCGCCGCGCCGTTGACATGCACCAAGTTGTCGGCAAACACCACCGCTGCGGCGCTGCCGCCGAAGCAGGCCGCCGCATGGGCCGCCAGGCGCAGCCGGATCTTGCGCGCCGCATCCTGCGCCGCCCGGCCATTCAGGTCGGCACCCGTGGAGGCAGCGGTGGCCGAGGTATTGGCGACCTTGCCGGTATCGGTTGCGGTGGTGCGCACGCACGCCAGCGGCACGCCGAGTTCATGCGCGACCACCTGCATGACCTTGGTGTTCAAGCCTTGTCCCATCTCGGTGCCGCCGTGATTGACCAGCACCGAGCCGTCGCCGTACACGTGCACCAGCGCGCCGGCCTGGTTCAGGTGATTGACGTTAAAAGCAATGCCGAATTTCAGGGGCGTCAGCGCCAGGCCGCGCCTGAGGACCGGGCTGGTGGCGTTGAAGGCGCGCACCAGCGCGCGCCGCTCCCGGTAGCTGCTGTCGCCCTCGAGCTGCGCGAGCAGTTCGTGCAGGATGTTGTCCTCGACCTTCTGGCCGAACGGCGTGACGTTGCGCCCCTCCGCATCGTTGCGGCCATACAGGTTGATGCGCCGCACGTCGAGCGCATCGCGGCCAAGCCTGCGGGCGATGTCGTCGATCACGGCCTCGATCAGGATGGCGCCCTGCGGCCCGCCGAAGCCGCGAAAGGCGGTGTTCGATTGCGTGTTGGTCTTGCCGCACACGGCGGCGATATCCACGTCGGCAAGGTAATACGCATTGTCGACATGGCAGGTCGCGCGGGTGGCGACCGGTCCCGACAGGTCCGCCGAATAACCGGCGCGCAGCACCATCTCGAGCTTCAGGGCGCCGATGCGGCCGTCGTCGTCATGGGCGGCGGCATAGGTGTAGTCGACGCTGTGGCGCTTGCCGGTGACTTGCATGTCGTCGTCGCGGTCGGCGCGCAGCTTGACGGGCACATGCAGGTGCGCCGCGCAAAGCGCCGCGACTGCCGCCCACAGCGCCGATTGCGATTCCTTGCCGCCGAAGCCGCCGCCCATGCGCCGGCACTGCACCGTCACGTGATGCGACTGCAGGCCCAGCGCCTGCGCCACCACATGCTGCATCTCCGACGGATGCTGGGTCGAGCAATGCAGCAGCATGCAGGAGCCCTCCTGCGGTATGGCGTAGCAAATTTGGCCTTCGAGATAGAACTGTTCCTGGCCGCCGACGCTGAAGGTGCCGGCAATGCGGTGCGCGGCAGCGGCATGGGCGGCCTCGAAGTCGCCGCGCGTCAGCCGCATCGGCGGCAGCACGAACGCTTGCGCGGCGCAAGCTGCCGCCGGCGTCAGGATTGCCGGCAGCGGCGCATAGTCGACCACGGCCAGGCGCGCCGCGCGGCGGGCCTCGTCATGCGAGCGCGCCACCACCACGAAGATCGGCTGGCCGACGTACTGCACCAGGGCGTCGGCCAGGATCGGGTCGTCATGCAGGATCGGGCCGCAGTCGTTGCGACCCGGTATGTCGGCAGCGGTGAAGACCGCGACCACGCCGGCGGCGGCGCGCACCGCGGAAAAATCGATGCCCAGGATGCGCGCATGCGCCTGCTGCGACAGCCCCAGCGCCGCATGCAAGGTGCCGTGCAGCGGCGCCAGGTCGTCGGTGTAGGCGGCCTGGCCCGATACATGCAGGGCGGCGGATTCATGCGCGTGGGGCTTGCCGACTTCGTGCCAGGCAGTGCCTGCCAGCGGCGGCGGCGGCAGCGGCTGGTTCACGTCGACGACGCCGGCAGGCTTGCAAACACATCGACGGCATGCGGCAGCAGCGGCGCATCGCTGCGCGTTTCCAGCCAAAAGCGCCGCAGCAGGTTCTGAGCCACGGTCGTTCGATAGCCGGCCGAGGCGCGCATGTCGGACAAGGGCGCATATTCCGCGGCGATTGCCGCCATGCCCGCCTGCAGGCTGGCCTCGCTCCAGGGCTGGCCACGCAGGGCGGCTTCGGCCTGCAACGCGCGTTTCGGTGTGGCCGCCATGCCGCCGAAAGCGATGCGCGCCTGCACGATCTGCTCGCCGTCGAGCAGCAGGGCAAAAGCGCCGCAGACCGCCGAGATATCCTGGTCGAAGCGCTTGGCGACCTTGTAGGTGCGAAAGCGCTGCTGCGCCGGGCGTGCCGGCAGCCGGATCGCTTCGACGAATTCGCCGACCCGTAAATCTTTCTGCTGATAGCCGAGATAGAAATCTTCCAGCGCCAGCACGCGCTGCCCGGCGCTGCCGCGCAGTACCACCTGTGCGCCAAGCGCAATGAGAAACGGCATCGCGTCGCCGATCGGCGAACCGTTTGCGACATTGCCGCCGAGCGTGCCGGCGTTGCGGATGGGCACCGAGGCGAAGCGCAGCCACACGTCGGTGAGCGCCGGCCAGCGATCCGCGAGTGCGCGGTACGCCTCTTCGAGCGAGACCGCGGCGCCGATCGTGAGCGTGCCTCCGTCGCTCTCGATGCGCTTCATCGCCCCGACCTCGCCGATGTAGATCAGCGCGGGCAACGGACGGAACTGCTTGGTGACCCACAGGCCGACGTCGGTGGAGCCGGCGAGCAGGCGCGCTTCCGGCTGCGCAAGGCGTGCGGCGGCGAGCGCTTCGAGCGTGCGCGGCGCCAGGAATGTTTCATCGCCCGCTTCGTAGGCGAAGGAGTCACCGTCGCGCAGCAGACCGCGCAATGCTTCGATCGCCGGGGCTGTGTCGAGCGGCGCGGGCATGGCGTCGAACATGCGCTCGCCGGCATCGAGGATCGGCCGGTAGCCGGTGCAGCGGAAAAGGTTGCCGGAGAGATCGTCGGCGAGTTGCTGGCGGCTCGGCCGCGTGCCCGCCGCGCCGTGATGTTCGTAGGTGGCAAAGAG
>JANXSS010000401.1 GCA_025356535.1 Herminiimonas sp. | reverse complement strand
CCGTCACCAGGGTCTTGCCGAGCCGGTAGGCGCGCGTCATTGCCATCTGCGCCATGGTGCCGGTCACGCCGATTGCCGCCAGCAGCGCCGCGCCGCGCGCATCGTGCGCATGCCAGCCGAAATGGGGGTTGGGAACGAAGGCGCTGCCGATCAGGGTGCCGAGCAGGCCGGCAATCGTGCCGGTGAGGGAAAAATAAAACACCACGCGATATTCCGGCTCGCCGAGTTTTCCGAGCTGGCGCACCTGCAGGTATGCCAGCGCCGACAGGGCGCCCGATATCAGGCCCACGGTTGCGCCCAGCCACTGGTCTGCATGGATGGCGGGGCGCAGCATCATCGTCACGCCCAGAAAGCTCATGCCGATTGCCGCCACCAGGCCCCATTCGAAACGTTTTTCCTTGCGCCACCAGCCACCGACGAAGAGGATCGCCGCGATCCAGATCGGCGCCATGTAGTTCAGGGTCATGGCGGTTGCCAGCGGCAGCAGGCTGATCGAGGAAAACCAGAGCCACAGGGCCGTCACCCCAACCGTGCCGCGCCACAAATGGTTCAGGCCGAATGCCGTGCGTAGGCTGCCATGCTGCAGCCGGACGTACAGCGCCAGGAACAGCACGCCGGTCAGGCCGCGGTACATCACGATTTCAGTGGTCGAATACTGGATCGAGGCAAGCTTGACGCACACGCCCATGATGGCGAAGACGAAGCTGGCAAAGAGCATCCAGAGCGATTGCATAAGGGCGGAGCCGGCAGGAGATGAAAAGGATATCGCTGCCGCAGGTCACGGCAGCGATGCATCGGGCAAAGCAGACGGCGAACGGCTAGAGCAAGCCCTGGCGACGATACCATTCATGGAAATGCTGCATGCCGTCTTCCATCGGCGACTGGTACGGCCCGACTTCATTGACGCCGCGCTCGAGCAGGATGCGCCGGCCGGCATCCATGCGCTGCGCGATTTCATCATCCTCGACACAGGTTTCCCGGTAGGCCGCGCGTTCGGCTTCGATGAAGTCGCGCTCGAACAGCACGATCTCTTCAGGATAATAAAATTCGACGACGTTGGTGGTCTTCTGCGGGCCGCGCGGCCAGACGGTCGACACCACCAGCACGTGCGGATACCACTCGACCATGATGTTCGGATAGAGCGTCAGCCAGATCGCGCCGAAAGGCGGTGCTTCGCCGCGGCGGAACTTCAGCACTTCTTCCTGCCATTTGCGATAGGTCGGCGAGCCGTATTTCGAGAGCGCATGATTGACGCCCACCGTCTGCACGCTGTACCGGTCGCCGAACTCCCAGCGCAGGTCGGCGCAGGTGACGAAGCTGCCCAGGCCCGGATGAAACGGCTCGACGTGGTAATCCTCGAGATAGACCTCGATAAAGCTTTTCCAGTTGTAGTCGCATTCATGGACTTCGACGTGGTCCAGCATGTAACCGGAAAAATCGAGTTCACGGGTCACCGACAAGTTCTTCATGACCGCTGCCACGTCGACGCCGTTGCGCTCGAACAGCAGGCCGTTCCAGTTCTGCAGCGGCGTCTTCGACAGGTTCAGGCAGGGCGTCTCGCCGAAATGCGGCGCGCCGATCAGCTCGCCCTTGAGGTCATAGGTCCAGCGATGCAGGGGACAGACGATGTTGGCAGAATTGCCGCGACCGCTGAGCATCTTCGCCTGGCGGTGGCGGCAGACGTTCGACAGCAGTTCGATGCCGTCCGTGCCGGCATCCTTGCCGCGCACCAGCATGCGGCCTTCGTTTTCCCAGGCAAGGGTTGCAAAGTCGCCGGCGTTGGGCACCATCAGTTCATGGCCGGCGTAGCGCGGGCCCTGGCGATACAGTTGAGAAATTTCCCGTTTCAGCAGTACTTCGTCGAAATAGACGTTGACCGGCAATTGCGCATGCGAGCGCGCGAGCTTGGCAAGACTAGCCAGATCGGACATCCCCACCCCCAAATCAATTTGCACCAACCTAAGAGAGAAAGATCCGCAAAAACCGAGTTCAAACGCCGAGACAGATGAAAGGGAGATTTTGGACAGAACCGACGATTATACCTGAAGCGGCCTGTCAAACCCGTCCCGGGTGCGGGTCTTGCGGTGGCGCCGGACGAACCGCGCCGCCGCAGGTACCTCTTCGCGTGAGCACAAAAATATTCCGATCAGGAAATAACATTTTGGCAATATTTGATTCAATGCCGGTGTGGCGCACCTGTGTCCGTGCAGTGTCTGCACTGTTTCGGCACCAGGGACATGCCTTTCACGAGCACACAGGTCAAACCTCACCATTCAAAGGATAAGCAGATGACAATTTTACTGCCAGGCACGAGCTTGCAGCATATCGCGCAGTTCGCTGATGAACCCACGCTGGATTCGACGGCATGCAGTTCGCACAAGATGAAGGCGATGACAAACGCGGTGCGTCGCGCGCGGGTTGGCGCGCTTGCCGGCGTGCCCGGTCGGGTGAGCAATGAAGTGCATCCGACACGCCTCGAACTTGCCGGGATGGGCAATCCCAGTCCCAACATGACAAACGTGATGCGCGTGCTCCAGGAAGACGCCGATGCGCCTGCGCCGCCGGGTCCGATCATGGCAACGGCCAGGGCGCATGCTGCGCTACAGCAGGTGCAACGGCTGGCGCAGCCCTACGGCGGCCTGGCGCAGCGCGTGCATCACGCCGCCGACATCGAGCTTGACGGGTTCGAGGTTGGCGAGTGCAATGCGCAGCAACAGACCCATGGCTTCGGTATCAGGACATACCGACGATTTCCCGGCCGTAAATACGAAGGAAACTTTGCCAATGGCTTGAGGCACGGCATGGGCTTTGAAACATTCCGGGGCGGCGCTGCCTACGAAGGCATGTTCGCAAACGATGTGCGCCAAGGCAAGGGCACGCTGGTCAATGCAAATGGAAGCCGGTACGTGGGCGACTTTCACAATGGCGAAAAGCATGGGCACGGCACGCTGTACAGTGCCGATGGCCGCAAAACTTCCGAGGGGCAATTCGAGCAGGGCATGCGGCATGGACCGGGAACGATTTTCAACAAGAACGGCAGCAAGGCCTACGAAGGCCACTTTCAGCGCGGCGCAAGACATGGCCAGGGCACGTTGTTTTATGCCGACGGCACGAAACAATACGAAGGCATGCTGCAACAAGGCACGTTGCATGGGCACGGCACCTATCGCTTGCCGGATGGAAGTCACTATACGGGCGAGTTCCGGAATGGCGAACCGCATGGAACCTTTACCTGCATTGACGCCCAGGGACGTTGCGTAATGAAGGTGGCCGATGACGCATTCAGGGCGCAGTTCCAGCGCGACAGGCGCGCCGACGGCGCTGCCGCCTGACATCGATTGCGGTTCGGTCGTGCATGGCGGCCGGCGCGGCCGGTCGGTGCGCCAGGCTGATCCGACCGGCAGGAACGCATGAAACGGCGCCGTTGGCCAGACGCTTTGCCGCCCCTGCCGGTATCTCGCCCGACACGTTGCGGGCCGCCGCCGGCATCACAGCACGGTTTTCGCCGGTTCTGCTGTATCCTCTCGCGCACCGCACGCGATGCCGGCCGGAACACCCTACTGGGGGGCCTTGCCAGTGCTGCGAGGGCCTGCCGCCTGCAATGGTGCGTGAGCCGTCGTGGGGATTGTTCTAGAATAATGCCTCGATGATCTTTTCGGACATGGCGGCGCACATCTACTCTTATGGCAAAAAAAATTTCGCAGGAACCTACGACCGCCGTGCCCGTGTCATTCGAGGAGGCGATGGAGGAACTCGCACAGCTGGTGGCGCAGATGGAAGCAGGTGAACTGCCCCTGGAAGCCTCGGTCGGTGCCTACCGGCGCGGCGCTGAACTGGTGCGCTTTTGCGGCACCCAGCTCGAGCGCGTGGAACAGCAGGTCAGGATGCTCGAAGGCGACCTGCTCAAGCCGCTCGCGCCTGCGGGCGCAGGCGCCGGAAGCGACGAGTGAGCATGCCGGCAGGCTTTTCCGCCTGGATGGCGTCGGTGCAGGCCAGTGTCGAGCAGGCGCTGGCAGACAATCTGCCGCCCGCCGATGCCACCCCGCAGCGCCTGCATGAAGCGATGCGCTATGCGGTACTGGGCGGTGGCAAGCGGGTGCGCCCGTTGCTGGTATGCGCTGCCGGAGCCCTGTTCGATGCGCCGGCCGCAACGCTGTCCCGGGCTGCGGTCGCCGTCGAGCTGATCCACGCCTATTCGCTGGTGCATGACGACCTGCCCTGCATGGATGATGATGCGCTGCGACGCGGCCGGGCGACGGTGCATGTCCATTTCGACGAGGCGACGGCGCTGCTGGCGGGCGACGCATTGCAGGCGCAGGCCTTTGCCGTGCTGGCCGATGCGGCGGCGGGTATCGCGCCGGCGCGACAGGTCGAGATGCTGCGCCTGCTGGCACACGCCGCCGGCTCGCGCGGCATGTGCGGCGGGCAGGCAATCGACCTTGCCAGCGTCGGCCTGGTGCTGGCGCGCGACCAGCTCGAGCAGATGCATCGCCTGAAGACCGGCGCCCTGCTGCGCGCGGCGGTGCTGCTCGGCGCCTGGTGCGGCAAGGCGCCCGACGGCGACGAGCAGCGCGCGCTGGAAGACTATGCAGATGCGGTGGGCCTGGCGTTCCAGGTGGTCGACGACGTGCTGGACGCGACCGCCGACTCCGCCACGCTGGGCAAGACCGCCGGCAAGGATGCCGCTGCCAACAAGCCGACCTATGTGTCGATCCTCGGGTTGCAGGCCTCGCAGAGCCTGGCCGAAAAATTACGCATTGATGCGCACACTGCGGTTGCACGGTTCGGCGCTGCCGCCGGGCCGCTGCGCCAGCTTGCCGACCTGATCGTGCAACGGAAAGCCTAGTCATGGATTTACTCAAGAAGATCAACCGGCCCGCCGACCTGCGCCTGCTGACACGCGCCCAGTTGCATCCGCTGGCAAACGAGCTGCGCGCTTTCCTGCTCGACTCGGTATCGAAGACCGGCGGTCACCTGTCGTCGAACCTGGGCACGGTGGAGCTGACCATTGCGCTGCATTACGTCTTCAACACGCCGGAAGACCGCATCGTCTGGGATGTCGGTCACCAGACCTATCCGCACAAGATTGTGACAGGCCGGCGCGAGCGCATGCACAGCCTGCGGCAAGAGGGCGGCATCTCGGGTTTCCCGAAACGCGACGAGAGCGAATACGACACCTTCGGCACGGCCCATTCGTCGACCTCGATTTCGGCTGCGCTCGGCATGGCGCTGGCAGCGCGCGCCAAGGGCGAGACCCGGCATGCCATCGCCGTCATCGGCGACGGCGCCATGACCGCCGGCATGGCCTTCGAGGCGATGAACAATGCCGGCATTCACGACGACATCAACCTGCTGGTGGTGTTGAACGACAACGACATGTCGATCTCGCCGCCGGTGGGAGCACTGAACCGCTATCTTGCGCGCCTGATGTCGGGCCGCTTCTATGCCGCGGCAAAGAACGTCGGCAAGACGGTGCTGCCGGGGCCGATGCTGGAGCTGGCAAAGCGCATCGAGGAACATGCAAAGGGCATGGTGGTGCCGGCCACGATGTTCGAGGAATTCGGCTTCAACTACATCGGCCCGATCGACGGTCACGATCTCGAGTCGCTGGTGCCGACACTGCAGAACCTGAAGAACCTGAAGGGTCCGCAATTCCTGCACGTGGTCACCAAGAAAGGCCAGGGCTACAAGCTGGCCGAAGCCGACCCGGTGCTCTATCACGGGCCCGGCAAGTTCAATCCGGCCGAAGGCATCCGGCCGGCAACAGCCGGCAAGCTGACCTACACCCAGGTATTCGGCGACTGGCTGTGCGACATGGCAGCCGCCGACCGTCGCCTCATCGGCATCACACCGGCCATGTGCGGCGGCTCCGGCATGACCGCCTTCGAAGAGCGCTATCCGCAGCGCTACTTCGACGTCGGCATCGCCGAGCAGCATGCGGTGACGTTTGCCGCCGGCCTGGCGGTCGAAGGCATGAAGCCGGTGCTGGCGATCTACTCGACCTTCCTGCAGCGCGGCTACGACCAGCTGATCCACGACGTGGCGCTGCAGAACCTGGATGTGACCTTCGCGCTGGACCGGGCTGGCCTCGTCGGGGCCGACGGCGCCACCCATGCCGGCAACTACGACATCGCCTTCCTGCGCTGCATACCGAACATGGTGGTCATGGCGGCCTCCGATGAAAACGAATGCCGGCAGATGCTGTCGACGGCTTACCAGTATCCGGGACCGGCATCGGTGCGCTATCCGCGCGGCACCGGCGTCGGCGCCGCCATCGAGCCGGGCCTGGCGACGCTGCCGATCGGCCTGGCGCAGCGCCGCCGCGAAGGCGCGTCGATTGCGATCCTGGCGTTCGGCACGATGGTCGCGCCGAGCCTGGAAGCCGGCGAGGCACTGGACGCAACGGTGGTCAACATGCGCTTCATCAAGCCGCTCGACCTCGCCATGGTGCGCGAACTGGCGGCGACCCATGATGCGCTGGTGACGGTCGAAGAAGGCTGCATCATGGGCGGCGCCGGCGCCGCGGTGGCCGAAGCACTGGCCGCCGAAGCCATCGTCAAGCCGCTGCTGATGCTGGGGCTGCCGGATCGCTTCATCGATCATGGCGACGTCGCGCAACTGCTGGCCGGCTGCGGCCTGGACGGCGCCGGCATCGCCGCCTTGATTCGCCAGCGCTTCGGCAAGGAAGAGCCGCGCCTGGTGGTCAATCGCTAGGAGCTGACGGACGCCGGGCACGGTACGCCGAAAATCGCACTCTGACCCCAATTGCGTTTGCTCAACCGCGGAAATCGCACTCTGACCCCGATTGCGTTTGCTCAACCGGTGCCGGTGCGCTCCTTGCCTGCCGTGATGCAGCGCAGCGGGCCGGTAGTGATTTCGCCAGTGCCGGCCTATACTGGATGCGCAGCGATACCGTTCATCCAACCGGAGCATTCTCATGTACAGCAAGATCCTGGTGGCCTATCACGGCAGCAGCACGAGCCATTCCGCCCTGAATGAATGCATGCGAGTGCTGCCGCCCAACAGCAGCGCGCAGGTGCATGTGCTGGTGGTCATCGACCCGCCGCCGACACCGGTGGTGAGCGAACTCGGCACCTTCGTCGAATCCACCTATGAAGCCGATCTGATTGCCGCACGCGAGCGGGTCGAGCGGGAAGCACGCCAGGCCGGCGCGCTGCTGCAGGAATATGGCCTGACGTCGACGCTGCAGGTCGAGTGCGGCGACCCGGTACAGGTCATCGCCGACGTGGTCGAGCGGCTCGGCATCGACCTGGTGATCATCGGCCATTCGCGCCAGAAGCCGTTTGCCCTGCGCTGGTGGCGCGGCGCCACGGATGCGATCCTGGTGGAGAAAGTGCGCTGCAGCGTGCTGGTCGCCGCCGACCGCGAAGCGCGGCGCTAGGGCATATGCACCGGCCGCGTCGCTTTGCGCGTTGCCTCTAGCGCACGCGGTCCTTTTCCCACAGCACGTCGCTGCCGCCGGCAAAGCGGTTCAATACCCGCGACAGCACGAACAGCAGGTCGGACAAGCGGTTCATGTAGCGGCGTGGATTGTCGTGCAGCGCATCGGCCTTGCCCAGGCCGACGATGGCGCGTTCGGCGCGCCGGCAGACGGTGCGGCAGACATGCGCCTGCGACGCCGCACGGGAACCGGCCGGCAGGATGAAGTCGGCCAGCGGCGGCAGGTCGGCATTGTATTTCTCCAGCAGGGCGTCCAGACGCGCGACATGGGCGTCGGTGATCATGGCAAAGCCGGGAATGCAGAGTTCGCCGCCCATGTCGAAGAGGTCATGCTGGATGGTGACCAGTTCGCCGCGCAATGCATCGGGCAGGGTGTCGCACAGCAGCAGGCCGACATGCGAATTGAGTTCGTCGACGTCGCCCATCGCATGCACCCGCAGGCTGTCCTTGTCGACGCGGCTGCCGTCGCCCAGGCCGGTGGTGCCGTTGTCGCCGGTGCGGGTGGCGATTTTCGAGAGTCGATTGCCCATGGTCTGCGCGTGGCCTGTGAGAGTTTGGAAAGTGCACAGGATACGACATTGTCGGGCCGGCCGGCCTGAACCTGCCCAATCTGCGGCAACCGGTAGGGCCGGTATAGAATGCCCTTGCGAACCAGCGACCGCCCTCCACCGATCGAAGCCCATGAATCAGCCACTGCCGTCGACTTCCCTGAAACCGTCTGCCGCCAGGCGCGCGCTGCCCGCCGCATTGCTCTCGGCGCTGCAGCAACTGTTCGGCGAGCGCGTCTCGACGGCGCAGGCAATGCGCGCCCATCACGGCCGCGACGAGTCGGCCTACGATCCGATGCCGCCGGACGCCGTGGTGTTCGCCCGCACGACGGCCGAAGTCGCAGCCGCCGTGGCGCTGTGCGCGGCGCACGCCTTTCCCGTCATCGCCTACGGCACCGGCACCTCGCTCGAAGGCCACATCCTGGCCGTGCAGGGCGGCGTCACCATCGACCTGTCGCAGATGAACCGGGTGCTGTCGATTGCCGGCGAAGACGCCACGGCGACCGTCGAAGCGGGCGTCACGCGCAAGCAGCTGAATGCCGCGCTGCGCGACACCGGCCTGTTCTTTCCGATCGATCCGGGGGCCGACGCGTCGCTGGGCGGCATGGCCGCCACGCGTGCTTCGGGCACCAACGCCGTGCGCTACGGCACCATGCGCGAGAATACGCTGGCGCTCACCGTCGTCACAGCCGCCGGGCAGATCATCCGCACCGGCAGCCGGGCGCGCAAGTCCTCGGCCGGTTACGACCTGACCCGGGTGTATGTGGGCAGCGAAGGCACGCTGGGCATCATCACCGAAGTCACGGTGCGCCTGTATCCGCTGCCGGAGGCGATCTCGGCCGCGGTCTGTTCGTTTGCCACCACCGAGGCGGCGGTCAATGCCGTCATCCGCACGATCCAGATGGGCGTGCCGGTGGCGCGGGTGGAATTCCTGGATGAGAACGGCGTGCGCGCCATCAATGCGCACGACAACATGGCCCTGCCCGAGCAGCCGCTGCTGCTCTTCGAATTCCACGGCAGCACCACCGGCGTGCAGGAACAGGCGGCGCTGGTGCAGGAAATCGCCGGCGAGCATGGCGCCTGCGGCTTCGAGTGGGCGACGCGGCCCGAGGAGCGCTCGCGGCTCTGGGCGGCGCGCCACAATGCCTATTTCGCGCTGCTGCAACTGCGCCCTGGCTGCCGCGCGATTTCCACCGACTGCTGCGTGCCGATCTCGCGCCTGGCCGAATGCATCCTGGCGACCAAGGCCGATTGCGAGGCACAGGCGATGATCTATTCCATCATCGGCCATGTCGGCGACGGTAATTTCCACGTGCTCATGATGGTCGACCCGGAGGATGCGGCAGACGTGGCGCGCGCCGAGGCGATCAATGCGCGCATGGTCAGCCGCGCGCTGGCAATGGACGGCACCTGCACCGGCGAACATGGCGTGGGCCTGCACAAGATGGATTTCCTGATCGAGGAGCATGGCCAGGGAGCGATCGACACCATGCGCGCCATCAAGCATGCGCTCGACCCCCAGAACATACTCAACCCCGGCAAGATCGTGCGCTGGTAGCGCGCCCGGAGCGGACAACCGACAGGCAACGGACTCAATGGCAACCCGACTTCCCCCCGTGCATGCGCTGTCCGCTTTCGAAGCGGCGGCGCGGCTGTCTTCCTTTGCCCTGGCGGCAGAAGAGCTGTGCATCACGCCGTCCGCGCTGTCGCATCGCATCCGGCTGCTGGAAGACTTCGTCGGCGAGCGGCTGTTTTTGCGCGATAACCGCACCATCAGCATTTCAGAATTCGGCCGCCGCTACCTCGAAGTGGTGCGCGCCGCGCTGCGCACGCTCACCGACTTCCCGATGCCGAGCCGCAGCGCGCAGGTGCAGCCGCGCGTGAAGATCACGGTGCCGCCGACCTTCGCCCGCTACATGCTGGTGCCGCATCTGGCCGCGTTCACCGCCGCCCATCCGGAGATTTCAGTCGAGTTGTTCGTCTCGGTGCCGCTGTACGACCTGTCGCTGTCGGAGAGCGACGTCGAGATCCGTTTCGGCGCCGGCCGTTACCCCAACATCGTCACCGCCAAGCTGTTCGAGGAGCCGGCCTTTGCCGTTGCCAGCCCGCGCTACCTGGCCACGATCGCACCGCTGCGCACGCCGGCTGATCTTGTCAATGCGACGCTGCTGCGCTCGGCGCTGGAGCCCTGGCAGCCGTGGTTCGATGCCGCCGGCCTGGACTGGCCGGAGCCGTCGACCGGCGTGCGGGTCGACGACCTGGGCCTGTTGCTCGAAGCGATCAAGCACGGCCACGGCATCGGCCTGTCGCGCAAGCATTTTGCGCGCGACATGCTCGCCGCCGGCGACGTCGTGCAGCTCTTCGACGTGCAGCTGGTGACGCCGCCGCATGCCTATTACCTGGTCTACGAGCAGCAGGTGCGCGAGCGCCCGGAGGTGGCGCTGATGATCGACTGGCTGCATGCGTGCTTCGGCAACGCCTGAGAGGCGCCGGCCAGGGCGACTACCTGGCCCGCCGGTGGCGTGCGGTGCATGCCAGGCTAGGCGGGTACGGGCCTTTTTCCGACGGCATTGCGGCGAACGGCGAAGCCGATCAGGCCAAGCCCGGTGAGGAGCGTGAACAGGGTGCCGGGTTCCGTCACCGCCGACGAATAACCGGGCAGGTCGACCGGCTTGAAATAGGTGTTGGCATTGACCTGCACATTCGAATTCCAGTCGCCGACGACGACGTTGCCGTTGATCTGGCCATTGCCGCCGGTGACCGTGGCAAGCGGTGCCAGGAGACTGCCGTACAGGCCGATGCTCTGCAAGTTCAGATGCGTCGCCTCGAAGAAATTGAAGAGGACGTTGTAGTTCCTGAAGCCGCCCAGGCCGGCCCCGTCCTGATCGAAGCCAATCGCATCGGTGCCGCTGACGTTCAAAATCAGCGTTTGTGCAGCGGTGAGGTTGTCGAAGTCGAAATAACTCACGCTGGCCAGATCGGCGCCGCTGATGTCGAAGATCGTGGTGTCGAAGCCGCTGCCGGTCAGCGTCATGCCATCGTATTTCACGCTGGCCAGGCCGGTGGCCGTCATGCCCGACAGCGAGGTCGACAGTCCCTTGACCCTCGATGAGACCGATGCAAAAACGACCGGCAAGGTCGAGGTCGCGGCAGCACGCGGCAGTCCGGTGTTGACGACAGTGGAGGCGCCGCCGACGTAAAAGCCGCCGTTCTTGATCGCGCCGTAACGGTAATCCAGGTTGCCCCCGACGACCATGGCATAGCTGCCGTAGGCATCGACGTTTTTTTCGTTGATCGAATAGTGCGATGCAGTCAGGTTGCCGGCCACGGCGACGCCGCCCTCCACATCGCTGCTGCTGGCGTTGAAGTTGCCCAGCGAGTAGAGGTTGCTGTTACCGATGCCCAGCTCGATCATGCCTGCATGGACGGGCGAGCAGATGGCCAGCGCCAGCAAGATAAAATTCACGGATGGTCTTAGCATTTTAATTTGCCGAAATCCTGCGTTGTGTTGTCTGGTTTGCTATTTGCAAGCTAAGTATGCAGATAATATTTCTAAAACGAAAGATATTTCAGTGGCATGCCGCGCACGGCGCCGATATCGACAGTCCCGCCTGAACAACGCTCTCCCGCCCGCGCCGTGCAGGGGGTGACGGCGCTGCTGCGGTCATGGCCCGGCCAAGCCTGGCCTGCCGGTCATGGATCGCGCTTGCCACGGCTTGAAAATAATTCATGCGGTGCCGACAAGGTTTTCAGTATGCGGCGCAGCAGAAACCGCCTGCCGCCTGTCTTTTTTGACTACACTGAACACCCCCGCAGGCGCAGCACGGCCGCCTTGCGGCATGCCCTGTCGTCCCTTGCCGTCGTTGCCAAAGGCTTAACGTGAACGCACCAGTCGATACCCAGCACCTGTCCAGGCCGGCCTTCACGCCAGAGCGCCAGCGCGACGTCGTCGCGGCGCTGCGCGGCGTGATGCCGGCGCACTGCGTGCTGTTCAACGAAGAAGACACCCGCCCCTATGAGTGCGACGGCCTGGCTGCGTTTCGCCAGTTGCCGATGGTGGTCGTCCTGCCGGAAAACGAAGCCCAGGTCATCGGCGCCCTCAATGCCTGCCGCGCCCTGCAGGTGGCAATCGTGCCGCGCGGCGCCGGCACCGGCCTGTCCGGCGGCGCCATGCCGATTGCCGACGGCGTGGTGCTGTCGACGGCCAAGCTCTCGCGCATCGTCGCCGTCGATGCGCTGGCGCGCACTGCGGTGGTCCAGCCGGGCGTGCGCAACCTGGCGATCTCGGAAGCGGCCGCGCCACACGGCCTGTATTACGCGCCGGACCCTTCATCCCAGATTGCCTGCACCATCGGCGGCAACGTCGCTGAAAACTCCGGCGGCGTGCATTGCCTCAAATACGGCCTGACGGTGCACAACGTGCTGCGGGTGCGCATGATCACCATCGACGGCGAAGTCGCCGAACTCGGCGGCGCGGCACTCGACGCGCCGGGACTGGACCTGCTGGCGGTCTTCGTCGGTTCCGAAGGCATGCTGGGCATCGTCACCGAAGTCACGGTGCGCCTGATACCGAAGCCGCCGCTGGCGCGCGTGATCATGGCGTCCTTCGACGATGTGGTCAAAGGCGGCAATGCGGTGGCCAGCGTGATTGCCGCCGGCATCATTCCGGCCGGCCTGGAAATGATGGACCGCACCTCTTCGCGCATGGTCGAGCCGTTCGTCAAGGCCGGCTACGACATCGACGCCGCCGCGATCCTGCTGTGCGAGTCCGACGGCATGGCCGAAGAAGTCGAGGAAGAGATCGGTCGCATGAAGGCCGTGCTGGAAGCCTCGGGCGCCACCGCCATATCGGTGTCCAAAAACGAATCCGAGCGCCTCAAATTCTGGTCCGGCCGGAAGAACGCCTTTCCGGCCGCCGGCCGCATCTCGCCCGACTACTACTGCATGGACGGCACCATCCCGCGCAAGCGGCTGGCCGAGGTATTGCTGGGCATCGAGCAGATGGAGCTTCGATATGGCCTGCGCTGCGCCAACGTCTTTCATGCCGGCGACGGCAACCTGCATCCGCTGATCCTGTTCGACGCCAACGGGCCCGGCGAATTCCATCGCGCCGAACTGTTCGGCGCCGAGATCCTGGAGCTGTGCGTCGCGGTCGGTGGCACCATCACGGGCGAACACGGTGTCGGCATCGAGAAGATCAACTCGATGTGCGTGCAGTTTTCACCGGCCGAGCGCGATGCCTTCTTCACCGTCAAGCGGGCCTTCGATACGGCGTTCCTGTTAAATCCCGACAAGGCGATCCCGACGCTGCAGCGCTGCGCCGAGTACGGCAAGATGCATGTGCGAAACGGCCAGCTGAAGTTTCCCGATCTGCCGCGTTTTTAAGAATTGCTGCGCATGGAACAGGTACTGTCAGGTTTTCGGCAACAGATCGTCGCAGCCGTCGCAAGCGGCGCGCCGCTGTGCATCCGCGGCGGCGGCAGCAAGGACTGGTATGGACAGGCGCCGCGCGGCGCGGTGCTGGACACGCGTGCCTATTGCGGCATCATCGAGTACGAGCCGACCGAGCTGGTGATCACGGCCCGTTGCGGCACGCCCCTGGCCGAGATCGAAGCGACATTGGCGCAACGGAATCAGATGCTGGCCTTCGAGCCGCCGCATTTCGGCACGACGGCAACCGTCGGCGGTACGGTGGCCGCCGGTCTGTCCGGTCCGCGCCGCCAGGCGGTCGGGTCGCTGCGCGACTTCGTGCTGGGCGTGGTGATGATGAACTACCAGGGCGAGGTGCTGCATTTCGGCGGCCAGGTGATGAAGAATGTCGCCGGCTACGATGTCTCGCGTCTGCTGACCGGGTCGCTGGGCACGCTCGGCCTGCTGCTGGAAGTGTCGCTGAAGGTCTTGCCGAGGCCCTTTGCCGAGACCACCGTGCAGTTGCGCATGAGCCAGGCCGAAGCGGTCCGCCGCGTCAATACCTGGGGCGGCCAGCCGTTGCCGGTGTCGGCCAGTCTGTGGCGGGACGACGTACTGACGCTGCGCCTGTCGGGCGCCGAGGCGGCAGTCGCATCGGCGCGCCAGCTCATCGGTGGCGACGAAGTCGACGGCCTGCAGTTCTGGCAGGCGGCGCGCGAGCAGACGCTGGACTTTTTTGCCGGTGCCGATGCCGATCATCCGCTCTGGCGCCTGTCGGTGCCGTCGACGGCCGCGCCGCTCGACCTGCCGGGCCCGCAGTTGATCGAATGGGGCGGCGCCCAGCGCTGGCTGCGCACCGGCGCGCCGGCCGCCAAGGTACGGGCAATCGCCGCCGGCGCCGGCGGCCATGCGACGCTGTTTCGCGGCGGCGACAAGAACATCGGCGTCTTCCATCCGCTCACGCCGGCCGTCGCTGCCATTCACCGCAATCTCAAGGCCGGCTTCGATCCGCAGGCAATCTTCAATCCCGGCCGTCTGTATCCGGATTCATAGTCTACAAAGAGCCATGCAAACCAATCTCGCCGATTTCATCAAGGAGACGCCCGAAGGCCGGGAAGCCGACGCCATCCTGCGCGCCTGCGTCCATTGCGGCTTCTGCACCGCGACATGCCCCACCTACCAGTTGCTGGGCGACGAACTCGACGGCCCGCGCGGGCGCATCTACCTGATCAAGCAGGTCCTCGAAGGCAAGCCGGCCACCCGTCATACCCAGCTGCACCTGGACCGCTGCCTGACCTGCCGCAGCTGCGAGAGCACCTGTCCCTCCGGCGTGCAGTATGGCCGGCTGGCCGACATCGGCCGGCGCGTGGTCGATGACCAGGTGCCGCGGCCCTTCCTGCAGCGCATGCTGCGCACGGCCCTGAAGGAAACGCTGCCGCGCAAGTGGCTGTTCTCGCCGGCGATGAAGGCCGGACAGCTGGTGCGTCCGCTGCTGCCGGCGGCATTGCGCAGCAAGGTGCCGGCAAAGCAGAAATCGGGTGCCTGGCCGAGCACGGCGCATGCGCGCAAGATGCTGCTGCTCGACGGTTACGTGCAGCCGGCGATGTCGCCCAACATCAATGCCGCCACCGCGCGGGTGCTCGATGCGCTCGGCGTGCAACTCGTGGTGGCGCCCCGCGCCGGTTGCTGCGGCGCGCTGCGCCATCACTTGAACGACCACGAGGCCGCCCGCGACGACATGCGGCGCAACATCGACGCCTGGTGGCCGGCAGTCGAAGCCGGCGCCGAAGCGATCGTCATGACGGCCTCCGGCTGTGGCGCGATGGTCAAGGAATACGGCCACCTGCTGGCGCATGACGCCGCCTATGCAGCGAAAGCGGCGCGGATTGCCGAACTGACCAAGGACCTGTCCGAAATCATGCCGGCGTTCGAAGCGCAACTGGCGACCCGGCTGCACGGCAAGGTCTCCCGCCGCGTTGCCTACCATCCGCCATGCACGCTGCAGCACGGCCAGCAGATTCGCGGCAAGGTAGAAGGCGTGCTGCGCGCCGTCGGCGTCGACGTCACCCTGTGCGCCGACAGCCACATCTGCTGCGGCTCGGCCGGCACGTATTCGGTGCTGCAACCGGACATGTCGTACAAGCTGCGCGACAACAAGCTGGCAAACCTGCTGGCAAGCCATCCGGAAGAAATCGTCTCGGCCAACATCGGCTGCCTGACGCACCTGCAGTCGGGCACCGACACGCCGGTGCGGCACTGGATCGAGCTGATCGACGGCGCTCTTCAGGCGCAATGAGCCCGCCATGATGCGCGGCACTGACTGAGCCTGCCGTGATCAACACCTTTGCCGTGCTGCTGATCTTCCAGACTCTCGGCGAGGGCCTGGCTTACCTGCTGTCGCTGCCGATTCCGGGTCCGGTGATCGGCATGCTGCTGCTGTTCGTGTTTTTGATCATAAAAAGCGATGCCGTCACCGCGCTGGCGCCCACCGCGCTTGGACTGCTCAGGCATCTCTCGCTGCTGTTCGTGCCGGCCGGTGTGGGCGTGATGGTGTACGCGCAGCGGATCGCTTCGGAGTGGCTGCCGATCCTGGCCGCGCTGGTGGCCAGCACTGCGGTCTCGATTGCGGTGACTGCGGCCGTGGTGCGCTGGTTGCACAAGCCAATGGCGCCGCCGCCAGCACTGCAGCCCGAGGGCCGGCCATGACGCCAAAACTGAGTGCCGTCTGGGTCTACCTGTCGGCCTCGCCCCTGTTGTGGCTGACTGCGACCCTGCTGGCCTATCAGCTGGCGTACCTGCTGCATGTGCGCGCAAGATTCAATCCGCTGGTCAATCCTGTGGCCATTGCCGTGGCATTGCTGGTGCTGATCCTGACGGTCAGCGGCACGACATATCAGAGCTATTTCGACGGCGCCCAGTTCGTCCATTTCCTGCTCGGCCCGGCCACCGTGGCGCTGGCCATTCCGCTGTATCAGCAAATTGAAAAACTGCGCCGCAACTGGCTGGCATTCCTGGTCGGCGCCCTTGCCGGCAGCACCGCCGCCATCATCACCGCGATGGGCGTGGCGGCACTGCTGGGCGGATCACCGCAAACGATTCTTTCGCTGGCGCCAAAGTCGGTGACAATGGCGGTGGCTATGGGCGTTTCGGAAAAAATCGGTGGCCTGCCATCGATGACGGCAGTGCTCGTGATGGCCACCGGGATCCTGGGCGCGACCATGGCGCGCGGCATCCTCGACCTCATGCGGGTCAACGATGCCGCGACCCGCGGCTTTGCGCTCGGCGTCACCGCGCATGGTATCGGTACCGCCAGCGCTTTTCAGGTTAGTCAGGAGATGGGTGCGTTCGCCGGCCTGGCAATGGGAATGTCGGGCCTGCTGGTTGCGGTGCTGTTGCCGCTGGCGCTGAAGCTGCTGGGGTTTTTCTGAGAGCGCAGCTGTCGTGACTCAGGCCGCCAGCAGCGACGCGATATCGCCGATCAGGTCTTCCGGCCTGGTGGTCGGTGCATACCGCTTGAAGACGGTGCCGTCTTTTTTGACCAGGAACTTGGTGAAATTCCACTTGATGGCTTCGCTGCCCAGGATGCCGGGTGCCGCGTGTTTCAGGTGGCGAAACAGCGGGTCGGCATGTTCGCCGTTGACGTCGACCTTGGCAAACAGCGGGAAGCTGACGCCGTAGTTTTTTTCGCAAAAAGCACCGATGGCGTCGGCGTCACCCGGTTCCTGCGCACCGAACTGGTTGCACGGGAAGCCCAGCACGGCCACGCCGCGCTCCCTGAACTGCTGGTAGACCGCCTCGAGTCCCTTGTACTGCGGCGTGAAGCCGCACTTGCTGGCGGTGTTGACGATCAACAGCACCTGGCCGCGAAAACGCGCCAGGTCCACTGCTTCGCCACCGAGTGCGGTGCTGCTGAAATCGAAGACGCTTTGCATGAGCGCAGTCCTTTCGGGGACGTTGACCGGTGGGCGCGGGGCCCGATCCGGTCGATCCTATCATGCTGGCGCATCGCGCGAAGGGCGCCGCGCTTGCCGCCGGTCAGACGATGCCGAGGTGCTCGGTACCCTTGTTCAGATCGCGATTGGCCGCATCCTTGCTGCGCAGCTTGACCGCCAGGCGCAGGTCGTTGACCGAATCGGCATTGCGCAGCGCATCCTCGTACGAGATCTTGTCGGCCTCGTACAGGTCGAACAGGGCCTGGTCGAAGGTCTGCATGCCGAGCTCACGCGACTTCTTCATGATTTCCTTGATCTCGTGCACATCGCCCTTGAAGATCAGGTCCGAGATCAGCGGCGAATTGAGCATCACTTCGACGGCGACCGCACGGCCCTTGGTGTCGCGCAGCGGCACCAGGCGCTGGGAGATCATGGCCTTGAGGTTCAGCGACAGGTCCATCAGCAACTGCTGGCGCCGTTCTTCCGGAAAGAAGTTGATGATGCGGTCGAGCGCCTGGTTGGCGCTGTTCGCATGCAGCGTGGCCAGGCACAGGTGGCCGGTTTCGGCGAAAGCAATCGCATAATCCATGGTCTCGCGGTCGCGGATCTCGCCGATCTGGATCACGTCCGGCGCCTGCCGCAGCGAATTGCGCAGCGCCGTGCCCCAGTCCTCGGTGTCGACGCCGACGTCGCGCTGGGTGACGATGCAGTTGCGGTGCGGATGAATGTATTCGACCGGGTCTTCCACCGTGATGATGTGGCCGAAGCTGTTCTCGTTGCGATGGCCGATCATGGCGGCCAGCGTGGTCGACTTGCCCGAGCCGGTCGCACCCACCATGATCACCAGCCCGCGCTTGGTCATCGACACCTCGCGCAGGATTTCCGGCACGTCCAGGTCTTCGAGCTTGGGAATCTTGGTGGTGATGGTGCGCAGTACCATGCCGACCTTGCTCTGCTGGACGAAGGCGGACACGCGAAAGCGCCCGAGGTCGCCCGGACTGATGGCGAAATTGCATTCCTTCTTCGCCTCGAATTCGGCGGCCTGTTTGTCGTTCATGATGGCGCGCGTGAGTTCCACCGTGTGGGCGGCGGTCAGCGGCTGGTTCGACACCGGTGTCACGCGCCCGTCGATCTTGAAGGCCGGCGGGAAATCGGTGGTGATGAACAGGTCCGAGCCGTTCTTGCTGACCATCAGGCGCAGCAGGTCGTTCATGAATTTCGTGGCTTGTTCGCGTTCCATTTCCTGTCCTTGGCTGGTGGCGGTGTGCTGCGGGGTTGTCGGCGATTAAACGGTGAAGAACCAGCGATCAACCGGGGAAGTTGTCCGGCGACTTTGCCGCCGAGCGTGCCGCGCCCAGCGTGATGACGTTGCGCCGCACCAGGTCGGTCAGGTTGCTGTCGAGCGTCTGCATGCCCATGTTGCTGCCGGTCTGGATCGCCGAATACATCTGCGCGATCTTGGCTTCGCGAATCAGGTTGCGAATCGCCGGCGTGCCGATCATGATTTCATGCGCCGCCACGCGGCCGGCGCCGTCCTTGGTTTTCAGAAGCGTCTGCGAAATCACCGCCTGCAGCGACTCCGACAGCATGGCGCGCACCATTTCCTTTTCGTCGCCCGGAAAGACGTCGACGATCCGGTCGATGGTCTTGGCCGCCGACGAAGTATGCAGGGTGCCGAACACCAGGTGGCCGGTCTCGGCTGCCGACAATGCCAGCCGGATGGTTTCCAGGTCGCGCAACTCGCCCACCAGCACCACGTCCGGATCTTCGCGCAATGCCGAGCGCAGGGCGTTGGAAAACGAATGCGTGTGCGGGCCGACTTCGCGCTGGTTGATCAGGCATTTCTTCGACTCGTGCACGAATTCGATCGGGTCTTCGATCGTCAGGATATGGGCGTATTCGTTTTCGTTGACGTGGTTGACCATGGCTGCCAGCGTGGTCGATTTGCCGGAGCCGGTCGGGCCCGTCACCAGTACCAGGCCGCGCGGCTTCAAGGCCAGGTCGGCGAAGATCTTCGGCGCATTCAGGTTTTCCAGGCTCAGGATTTTCGACGGAATCGTGCGCATGACGGCGGCCGCGCCACGGTCCTGGTTGAAGGCGTTGACGCGAAAGCGCGCCAGGCCGGGAATGGCGAACGAGAAGTCGCACTCGAGCACTTCTTCGTAGGCCTTGCGCTGGCCGTCATTCATGATGTCATAGATCATGCCGTGCACGTCTTTGTGCTCGAGTGGCGGCAAATTGATGCGGCGTACATCGCCATGCACGCGAATCATCGGCGGCAGTCCGGCGGACAGGTGCAGGTCGGACGCATTATTCTTTACCGAGAATGCGAGAAGTTCGGAGATGTCCATTTATAATCCTTGAGCCTGCAAATGACTGGGGCGCTCGCGCAACGCGGGCGATGATGACGGAGACAACAATGCCATGAGCGGAACTTGTTC
>JANXSS010000393.1 GCA_025356535.1 Herminiimonas sp. | reverse complement strand
TTCCAAAGAAAAACCGAGCAATGCAGATCGCCGTCATGGCAACCCTGGGAACGATGAACGCTGCGCTCGCCGCAGACATCACCTGGGGTGCCGACGCGGGTACGACTGGCGCTGGCATTCACGCCGGCATTCCTTTGTCGGTCCAGTACGGTTTGCATGCGCGCATCGGCGCAAACTACCTGCCCCGGTATTCGTTTTCCAAGAAAACCGAACAGGTTGCCTATGACTTCAAGGCGTCGCTGCGTACCATCGATTTCTTGCTGGACTGGCATCCGTGGCGAAACGGTTTCCGCCTGACGGCTGGCGCCATTTATAACGACAACGTCATCAATGCCATCGGCATCCCGAACCGGGTTGCGACGTTCACTTTCAACAACCAAACCTTCGACACCACGCAGATCGGCAAACTGGTCGGCCAGCTTGATTTTCCGACGCTTGCGCCCTACCTCGGCATCGGCTGGCAGACGCACGATCCTGCCGAACGGGGCTGGAGCATTTCCTCGGATCTGGGCATCATGTACCAGGGTTCGCCTCGCACCACGCTCGGTGTCGGCGGCTGCGTACTGCCGGCCAATGGGTGCGACCTGGCGCAGACGCTGTTGCGACCGGCAATCGTGTCGGAAACCGCGCGGCTCAACGAAGACCTGCGCGAGTACCGCTTCTTCCCGGTAGCGCGTATCGGGTTGAATTACCGGTTTTGAAAATAAAAAAGCCGGCGCTGCGCCGGCCTTGCATCGACGGTCGTGCAATGCCTTACATGGGTGGGGCCACGCCGTCCTTGCCGACGACGATGCGCGACGCGGTATAGTCGCCCGACTCTTTTTGCACAGCAACGACGAAGACAGGCAGTCCAGGTTGCACATCGGCAGCCTTGCCACCAAGGATCGTTACGATCGGTACGCCCTTCGGCACTGTCACTTTTTTGGCGCCATCTTTGTACACCAGACTGAGTTCCTGCCCGGAATTGCTTTCTGCAACAGCAGCGACCGTCGCATTCGTCATGCTGCTTTCAGGCAGAAGATCCCAGGCGTAATGGCCTTCGCCGGTGCCGCGTCTTTCTTCAGGAAAAACGACGACTTCAAGTGCTTCGATCACACCATCCTTGCCGCTCTTGCCGGCAGCGCCGATGAACGAGCCCGCCTTGATGTCGGACATCTTCATTGCCTTGACGTATGAGTATTGCGTATCCGTGGTAATTGCCAGCTTGACGACCTTGCCTTCACGGGTGGTCATGGTTGCGCTCTGCGCGTCGACTGCATCGATCTTGCCGCGCAGCCGTACCGGCGCGGCGGTCTGGGCAAGTGCGGCCGTGCTGAGTACGGCGATCAGGCTGGCAAGTGCGACAAGGGTTTTGCGTTGCATGGTTCCTCCTTTTGGATCGGGCCGAGCAGCTTAGCATGGCCCGCGAAACCGAGCGCGACACCGGCTGCAGACCTCCCTGCAAGGCTTGTCCACTGCTCATGCGCGGGCCGGCTCCATGCAGATGCCGCCTGGCTGCGTACCGGTGTCGCCGATACCGGTGTCGGCGCCGTCACCGGTAGTGCCGCTTCCGGTAGTGCCGCTTCCGGTATCGCCGCCACCGGAGGCGCCGCCCGCCGGCGCTTCGCGGCACAGCGCCCCTTTGCAGGAAGGCGGGGCGGTCCGCACGAGCGGCGGGTTGCCCGGATCGGAGGCCGTGCCGCCGTTGCCCATTCCCGGCGCCGACACCGTGACGCCTTCGATCGCATCGGACTGCATCTGCATGGTTATCTGCATGACGACCGGGATGAGACCCATGTTTATCTTTTCGGTCGCACGCGGATC
The DNA here is from genome assembly GCA_025356535.1 of Herminiimonas sp. GTDB lineage: Bacteria > Pseudomonadota > Gammaproteobacteria > Burkholderiales > Burkholderiaceae_D > JANXSS01. The sequence goes on along the minus strand of JANXSS010000393.1, from coordinate 12,909 downwards.
GGCCCCCGTATCGAGCCACTTCAGGTAGCGGGCATACATCGCGCCGACGACCGGTACCTGCGGCTTGTAGCCATGCGTGATGCGCAGTTTCAGTACATTCGCATCCTGGATGCTCTGACCGGAAGCGGCCGGCACGATCGCCGCTTTCTTGAACGCCAGCCCGCCATTCGGAATGACGTGCTGGCCCGCCGCGGTCTTGAATTTTTTTTGCAGGTCGGGATCGTTCCAGTCGCGAAAGCTCTCACTGGTCGGATTCAGCATCACGATGTCGGTATTGGCCTCGACCGCCAGCTTGGCGCGCGTCAACGCCTGATCCAGTTCAACTGCATTGGTGCCGCCGCCATACAGGGGAATCAAGGCGCGCTCGTAGGCATCGCGTATTTCGTCCAGGCTGGCGTTGCGGATACTTCCCGCCCGCGCTGCCATGAACGCAGCATGGTTGTACTGGTTCTTTGCAAAAAAGAGCATCCCGTATTGAATGCAAGCAAGGCCCAGCAAGGTAATGATCGGCGCCACCACCGTAAATTCGAGCATCGCAGAGCCCCTCTGGCGATACGTGCGTCGCTCGCGCCAGACGCCGCCGAGCGTGGCGCCCGGCGCTTGCTGGACAAATATGTCGTGCAGCAGACGGCTGCCCTGCGCAATCTTCAGTCGTGCAATCGTACCCGCCGCCAGTTCCAGCACATGCTTGCCTGCCGGGCGCTGCATGTGCGACGACTGCTTCAGGCGCGCAGTGCTGGCGCGCCACGGCTTGAGCTGCGACACGCATTTGGTCACGACGCCGCGCGCATCGAGATACACCACGTCGACGTCATCGCGCATGAAGCATGTATGGACGCTGCTGCAGCAGGTCAACAGCAGCCCGTGATCGGGTGGCAGGGCGGGCGCCAGCATCAGGCCGCGCAGGCGACCAAAGAATTCGCCCGCCACACGCAGCGAAAGGTGATGACTGCCGGTTGCCGTCAACAGCACGGCGAGCGGCTTGCTATGGGGTCTGATCATAATCCGGCATTCATGAATTTCATTGCAATCGGAAAGAACAATACGAGAAAGGTGCAGGGAAAGATGAATGCGATGAGCGGAAACAGCATCTTGACCGGCGCCTCCATGGCCAGTTTCTCGGCGCGCAGGAAACGTTCGCTGCGCCGTTGATCGGCCTGCGCCCGCAGGACGGGGCCGAGATTCATGCCCATGCTTTCGGCCTGGATGACAGCGGTGGTGAAGTTGCTGATACTGGGCTCACCCAGACGCTGCGCCATGTCGCGCAGCGCGGTCGCACGTGGCTTGCCGGCACGGATGTCGCGCATGACGCGTTGCAGTTCGTCACGCAAAACACCTTTCGGCCCTTTTGCAACGGCTTGCACGATCGCACCCTGCATGTTCAGGCCGGCCTCGACGCACAAGGTAATGATGTCGAGAAAAAATGGCAGTGTCTTCAACACCTCGCTGCGGCGTGCGGCAAGGCGGTCGCGCAGCCAGATGCCGGGATACGCCCAGCCAAGCAGCAAGCCGGCCAGGATTGTCTGGACATAAACACCGACGCCAAGGCCGGCACCGTCCTGGCGAACGGTATCGAATGAATTGAGCAGCCATGCCAGCAGTATGGCAAGCATTGCGCCGCACAGGATGCGGCTTGCGATGAACTGTACGGGACTCAGACAATAATCGAGTCCGGCCTTGCGCAGGCGCACCTGCAAGCCCGCCTGCGCGCTGCGCGGCACCAGGTGCGCAAAATAATGGCTGATCCACTGCAGCAGCCACCAGGTCAGGCGAAAACCCAGCGGCGGCGGGTCCTTGTATTCCCGGTCCTCGGGCGGCACGTCGCTGACCGAACGCGTCAGCAACCAGCACACCAGGGCCACGGCAAGACCGACCGCTGCGGCGATCAGGAAGGTGATCAGGGTGACGTTACGCAGGAGAAAATCACTCATGCAGGCGCTTTCAAAAAAACTTCACGTCGGTAACCGCTGCAGCGGCGCGGTCAGACATCGATGGCAACGATTTTCCGGATCACGTAGACGCCCATGCATTCGAGCATTGCAATCACACACAACGTGCCCCAGCCCAGTCGGCTGTGCCACATCAGTGCCATGGCCTCCGGCTCCATGTGGTCGAGCACCAGCATCAACACCAGCGGCAGCATGCCGACCACCCAGGCCTGCAGCTTGCCCTGCGATGTCAGGGCGCCGATCTTGCCTTCCATCTGCATGCGACTGCGAATTGTCTGCGCTGCCCGCTCGAGGGTCTCGGCCAGGCCGCCACCGGTCTCCGCGGCGATCCGCATGGCCGAGACCACCAGCACGGTGCTCTGGATCGGCATGCGGCGCGCCAGGTTCGCCAGGCTTTGCTCCAGCGTCACGCCGAGGCGCTGCTCTCGCAGCACCAGCGAAAATTCCTGCGCCAGCGGCGCCTGCGCCTCGGTCACCAGCTGCTGGATCGCAGAGGAAAAACCGACGCCGGCGCGCAGGCCGCCGCACAGCATCATCAGCGCATCGGGTAGCTGTTGCTCGAAGCGTTGCAGCCGGCGCCGCCGCATCGCCGCATACAGAAAGCGGGGCAACAGCGCCAGTACGGCCACCGCCGGCAGGACCGGCAGCAGCGAGCCGCTCAGCAGCCAGGCCAGCAGGCCGCCCAGCAGGATCACGCCCAGGTTGAAGACGAACAGGCGCGACGGATCGATGAAGAGAAAGAACTCGCGCGCCTGAAAACCGGCCTGGCGCGTGAAGTTTTCACGGTAACGCGCCAGCGTGACGGTGCCGACATCGATGACGAACCAGGCCAAAAGCGCCGCCGACACGGCAGCGATGATGACGATGCACACCAGCATCTGGGTGCTGTTCACTGGCGCGCCCCGAAGGTGGCCGCTTCATCTGTCACCATTGTTGCGCCATGGTCGCTCGGCCGGAAAATGCTCATGTCGAGGTCGCGGCCGACACCGCGCAATTCTTCGTAAAAAGTTGGCACCATGTCGCAACCGGTGAAGTGGCCGTCGATGCGACCACCTTCTGCGGCGAATCCCCTGGTCACGAAACGAAACAGTTCCTGGACCTGGATCTTGCCGCTTTCCATGCCGGTGATTTCACTGATGCCGGTGACCTTGCGCGAACCGCAGGCAAAGCGGGTCTGCTGCACGATGATGTGGACGGCACTTGCCACCTGTTCGCGAATTGCCAGCAATGGCAGCTCCATGCCGGCCATCAGGACCATGGTTTCAAGGCGGGCCAGCGCATCGCGCGCAGAATTGGCATGCAGGGTGGTGAGCGAACCCTCATGGCCGGTATTCATTGCCTGCAGCATGTCGAGTGCTTCGGCGCCGCGACATTCGCCGACCACGATGCGGTCCGGCCGCATGCGCAGGGTATTGCGCACAAGATCACGGATCGGCACGCCGCCCTTGCCTTCGACGTTGGCCGGGCGCGCCTCCAGGCTGATGAGGTGTTCATGATGCAGCTTCAGTTCGGCGGCGTCCTCCACCGTCACCACCCGCTCGCCGGCCGGAATGAAGTTCGACAGAATATTGAGCAGCGTGGTCTTGCCCGAACCGGTGCCGCCGGAGACGATGATGTTCTTGCGAGCGGTCACGCACAGCTCCAGGAACAGCGCCATCTGCGCACTGATCGCATCGAACTGCACCAGGTCGTCCACGCTCAGCTTGCGCCTGGAAAATTTACGGATCGTCAGGCAGGCGCCCTTCAATGCCAGCGGCGGAATGATCGCGTTGACGCGCGAGCCGTCCTTCAAGCGCGCGTCGACCATGGGCGAGGACTCGTCGATGCGACGGCCCAGGGGTGCGACGATGCGCTCGATGACGCCCATGACGGCGCGGTCACCGGTAAATGCCATCGGATGACGCAGCAGGCGGCCGGCACGCTCGATGTAGATTTCGTCGTAGCGATTGACCATGATCTCGGTCACGGTGTCGTCTGCCAGCAGGTCTTCCAGCGGACCCAGTCCGATCGCTTCGTCGAGTACCTGTCGGCACAGCATGTTGCGGTCCAGCTGCGGCGGAATCTGGCTCTCGTTGGAGGCGATGATCTGCCGGATCAGGCGCTCGGTTTCCACCCGCAGCAGGTCGTCGGACATGCCGTGGGTGTCATGCCGGCGCAGGTCCATGGTCTCCAGCAACGAGGCATGGATCTGCTTGCGCCATTTGAATTCGAGCTCGCGCCGGCCCGGCTCGGGCGTGACGATCAATGCAAGACCGTTCGGATTGCCGCTGGCAAGCGCTGCATTCTGCGCCACCTCGGCGGCCAGGCGCGACTGCCTGATTTCATGCGCTGCGCGCGCATTGCGGCTGCCGGTGGCGCTCGAACGCGATTGCGGATGGACTGCCGGATCTGCCTGCGCATTTTCCGCCGTGGCCGCCGGCTCCAGCACGCGCAGCCGGTACGGGCCGATCTCGATGCTGTCGGAGGCCTGCAGCGGACCATACTGTGCGTCGATGCGACGGCCATTCACGCTGACGCCGCCGAATGCGCCCAGGTCCTCGATCAGCACACCGGCGGGCGTGCGAAACAGCCGCGCATGTTCGCGGCCGATGCGCCAGCTGTCGAGCCGGATCTCGTTTCGCGCCCCCTTGCCGATGACTGCCTCGTCCGGCGCCTGCGACTGCACGGCGCTGCCATCGGGCGCCTGGATTTCGACCGTCAGCATGATGTGTCCGATGCCGGCAGGAACAGGCAGGCAAGCCCGGCAGTGCGCCTGTCCTGGCCGCCACCGTGGAACCGCGTCTGGCAACGCCCACGCAGGAACGTCATGGCGCCTGGACCTGTACCAGTTCCGATTGCGGCAGCAGCCATTGGGTCGGCACCCAGCCCCGCTTGCCGGACAACTGCACCGGGCTCCAGTAACCCTGGGTCTGCTGCGGCAAGCCTTCGACCAGCGTACCGTTGTCCAGCCGTGCAACCAGTTGTGCGTTGACGTCGGGCGCCGCGCGCATTGCAAGGCCGTCGAGCAGCACGCGAAAGCGCGGCAGGTCGGGCTTCGGATTGCGTTGCCTGAGCACGGATGACGGCGTGCCTGCGGCAGGGGACACGGCGCCGCCGACCAGCGCGCCTTGCTGCGCCGGCCGGGCAAGGTCACTGTCCATGTTTGCCGGGACCGGCAGCGTCAGCCGCAGCGGCTCGACGGCGCTGGCATCGATCCAGCCTTCGACGGTGCCGACCACGATGGCGCGCCACAGGCCCGTATCTGCCGGCTGCGGGCTGCGGCTGCTCAGGTGCACCACCGCGCCACGCGCCAGCTGCATCAGTGCCGGGCTGGCACCGTCGGGGTCGGCGCGCAGCTGGGCCCGCTCGGCGGTCACCTGAAGCAGGCTGCCGCGCAAGGGCGATGCCGCACCAGCCGCTGCTGCGCTCGTCGATGCCGTGGTCGCAGCCGATTTGGCCCGACCATCCTGGCGCTGCGACGATTGCGCTGCTGCCGTGCCTGGCGCTGGCGCCGACGCTGCGCCCGCAACAGGGGCAGCACCGCTCGTTCCCGCAGGCTGCGTCCGGCCGGGCGCCTGCCGGCGGTTGAAATCGGCGGCAGGCATACCGGGTTGCAATGGATTGCTCAGGTAGGGCTGCCGGCCCATCTGCTGCTCGAGTCGTTCGCCGGTGCGGTTGATACGGTCGACCAGGCCGGGCGACTGACTGTCGACAACCGTTGGCGTGACGAACACCACGAGTTCGGTTTCCTTGTTCTGGAAACGCTTGGAGCGAAACAGCGCTCCCAGCACCGGCAGGTCGCCCAGCAGCGGCACCTTGTCGATGTCGGTGCTGACGTTTCGTTGCAACAGGCCGGCCAGGACGATCGTCTCGCCGCTCCTGACGTTGAACTCGGTGTCGGTCTTGCGCGACAGGAGTGCCGGGCCGCCAATGGTGTTGACGGAGGCGTCTATCGAGCTGACCTCGGCCTGGATGGTGGCGCGGATGACGCCGTTGTGATCGACTTTCGGCGTGATGTCGAGCTTGATGCCATACGGCTTGAAGATGATCGTCACGCCGTTGATGTTCGATACCGAATACGGAAACTCGCCGCCGGCCAGAAAGCTCGCCTTGGCGCCATTGCGCGCCGACAGCTGCGGCTCTGCCAGGACGCTTGCCTTGCCCTCCTGCTCGAGCAGATTCAGCTGCGCATTGATGCCCAGGTTGAAGCCACTGATCGCGTTAAGCGCCGACGGCAGGGGTACGCCGTCGGTGAAGCCGGGTGCGGTGATCGGCAGGCCGTTCTGCCCGACCGGAACGTTGACGTTGTAGCGCACGCCGGCGGGAGGATTGCCGAAGCGAAACGGCGACCAGGTTGCTGCCAGGGTGCCGCCGCCGGCAGAAGCCCACTTCAGGCCGATGTCGCGCAATTCGGATTTCGGGAATTCGACCACCTTCACGTCCATCATCACCATCTGCTCCCAGCCCACCTTGTTGGTAAAGTTCACCAGCTGCGGATAGCGTTTTTCGAGCTGATCGATCTTTGCCATGTCGGCATCGGTCAGGTTGTCGCCTTCGACGATGACCTTGTCGCCGACGATCGATGCCTTGGCATGCGGAATCGCCGTCAGGAAGGCTGCGATTTCCCGGGCAATGCGCGAGGTGTCGCCGGCGATGATGTTGATCTTGATGCGCTGATACCGGCCGTCCTCGTTCCAGACGAACAGCGACGATGTGCCGGTACCGTTGGCAAAGACGATGATCTCCTTTTTATCGAGTGCGGCGGCGCTCATGATCTGGCCATTGCCCACAGCAATCCGGCCGACGTTCGGTGCCGGAAAGACGCGCGATTCGCCGACGAACATTTCGATCTCCGGAATCTGGCCGCCCTCTTCCTGCTTCTTGATGGGCGCATAGGGCTGGCGTTGCAGGACGCTCTTGCGCTGCACCACCGGTCGCAGGTTCTCACCGAAACCATTGCGCTGGCCGGGCATTGCCGGCCCCGATGCAGTCATGCCCGCTGGCGCCGCACTGGCCTGGGCAACAGCAAGCCCGGCGGCGTTGCCCGCTCCTGCCGGCGCACCTGCGCCGCCTGCTGCACTGCCGGCTTCCCGTGCCTGCCCGGCATTGACCGGCTGCCCGATTCCATTGCCGCACACACCGGCGAGTCCGAGCAGAACACCCAGCACGGCTGGCAAGGATGGCGCTGAAAATTGGCGAATTTTACGAGTGTGCATGGCAGGTGTTCTCACGAAGGTGCGACAGGTATTGATACAAAAAAAGCGGGCTAGCGGCTGCCGCGCGGCGGCGTCGCCGGATCGGCAGCGCGTCCGGCTGGGGACGGGCTTGCTGGCGGCGTGCGCGGCGGGGCCGCTGGCGGTGCCGCCATGGCCATGGCGGCATCCGCAGCCGGTGCTGCCAGCACCATGTCGTCCCTTGCGTCGGCACGGGGTCGTGCCGGCGCCGGACGGCCCATGGCCAGGGTTTCCGGTGTCAGTTTCATGCCGCCGTAGAGCACCGGAATGCCGTCGCCGGGTGTGCTGGCAACCGGCGTGGCCGTGCCGAGCAACGCCGTCATGTCGGCATTGCCGCCGGCAATCGGCTTCTTGTCGTCGGGATTACGCAGCAGCGCGGTAATCCGGCCGGCATCGCGTGCCAGGATCACGTTCTGCGCCTGCACCGGCGTGGCGTCGATGGTGACCGTCGAATACTGGCGGCGCTCGCCTTCGCGCGGACTATCGACGACCTGCTGGCCGGTGGCCATGACCTGCACGCCCTGCAGCAGCGGGCGGATGATTTTTTTTCCCTTGCGCTCGAAGGTCACCAGCAGGTCGATCAGGTCGCCCGGCTCCAGCAACCCCGATATCGAACTGATCTCGTCGACTGCAACCGTCATCGCCCGATGGCCGGCTTCGACCCGTGCCGAGAAGGTCGGCACGCGCCTGCCCTCCATCAGGCCCCACAGGATCATTTCACCGGCATGCACCGGATAGGCCAGCGTCTGTCCATCGATGCGGTCGAACGCTTCCGGCGTGATGGCAACCGAGTGCGCATACTCGACCGGTATGGGGCGCACGGCAACGCTGGCCGAGGAGATCTTGTCGCCGCGTTTCAATTCGCGGTTGGCGACGATCACCTGGACCGTCTTGCCCTTGCTGCGCGCTTCGATTGCCTCGATCTGCGACGACAGATAGCTGCGTGCCGCCAGTGCGGCAAGCGTGCCGATCAGTAGTGCAACGCCTAGAATTATCCAGGTGCGGTTTGGCTTCGGACGAAAATTCACGGTTTTCTCATTTTCAGGTCGGTAAGGAAATAGCAAAACTGAAGTTGCGGTAGGCCTTCTGGAAAGCATCGATCAACTGCCACAGAACGCTGTTCGAATCGACCATGCCGATGCCCAGCACCAGCGCGACGGCGGCGCATACCACCACGTACTCGATCATCGACTGGCCGCGCTGGCACCGGTACAGATGCCGGCGCCAGCCGGGCCACGGTCCGCGCGTCATTTGTATGCCGCCAGCATCGTCACGATGTTGAGCACGACCGAGGTGGTGTCGCCACTGCGTGCAACGACGGCCATGGCTTCCCTGCCCGGCGCCGTGAAATACAGCGTTCCCACACCCGCCGACGGACCGGCGACGACGGGCGCACCGACCGTGCCGGCACTGGCTGGCGCAGCCGAGGCCACTTCCCGCTCGAGCGTGTAGCCATCGCTTTTCATCAGCGCCACCAGGGCGTCGCGATTGCGTGCGGCGCCATGCCGGTTGACGAACACCAGATGTTGCGCCGTGCGCCCGCCATCCTCTGACGACAGATCGCTGGCAATCGTCGAGCCTGCCGGCAGGCGATCGAGCCAGCGCGCCGTGCTGTTGCGATGCGCCGGATAATCCTTGCGTGCAGCCCCCAGACCGGTGATGGCTACCGTGCCGCGACTGCCGGATGCGGCAGCCTCGACCCGGACGGTGATGTAGTAATTGCCTTCGGCCCTGCCGAGCACCTGTCCGGTGCCGCTGCGGTCTTCGACGAGCGGCTGGCCCAGGCTGCTGCGCAACGCCGGCAGCAGATCGGCTGGCGCACGCGGCGAGACGAAACCGCGCAGACGCATCGGCAGCCCGTTGACCGTCATCTGCTGGCCGATGGCGAACGTCTCCAGCCCGTCCGGCAGATGGGGCGCCGGCCAGTTGCCTTCGGCCCAGGCCGGAACACTTGCCAGACTGGCCGCCAGCACCACGCACCGCACGGGGTGGGGCACGGAGTCCAGCAGGCGGCGCCCGGCGCGCTCCGGGCACGAGACCGGCCTGGCGTCAAAAGCTGTCGTCACTTTGCCTCCGGCACGATGCGGTCGAGCGGCACGACGTCGCGCCACTGACTGAGGTCGGCAAAGCCCGGCGACCTCACCTTGCCCATGTCGATGGCGTCGATGGCGCCATCGAGTACCGGCGCCACCGCCGCCACTGCGGTGCCGATGGGCGCGAGCTTGCCGACGCGTTCCTCGGTACGCTCGGTGTCGGGCGAATGCCAGGGGTCGAACAGCAGGCTGGTGTGACGTTTGATCGTCAGGTCGAGCTTGTCGAAGGGCTCGGTACTCTTGATGCCGGCCGGCAGGTTTGCCAGCGTCACCGACACGTTTGCCGTGTACACGCCCGGCGAGGCCAGGCCGATGACACCGGCGTTGGCAAACAATGCGGCGCCATCGGAGCCGGACGCATCGAAGCCGCCTGCCTGCGTCGGCTGGTCCTTGCCGAAGGAAACCCCGACGTCGCTGAAATTGCGGATCAGCGCATGGCCCCAGGGATCGCGCCAGAACAGGTTACGGTTCGCATCGAAGTCGCCGGCGACGTCGCCGGTCTTGATCGGCGCATCGGCATTGCTGTAGAAGCGGCGGCGCACTTCGGCGGCCAGTTGCGCCGGCGGTTTCCAGGGATTGAAGCCGGCAGTGTTGCCGAAACTGGTGGCGTCGAATGCCGCATAGCGACTGGCCATCTGGGTTGCGTGCACCAGGTCCTGATACTTGCCTACCATCGGCAGCAACAGGAACAACGGCACCAGCGTGAGTGCGATGACGAGAAACTCCGTCAGTGCCTGGCCGGCCTGACGCGTTCGATTGCGTCCCTGCACGCGCCGTGGCCGCGACCAGGCCAGATCGCCAGCCGGTGCGACTGCGCACCGTCGCTCCTGCGCGGGCAGCACGGGCAGCGCCAGCCTGTCGGCAATACCGTCTGCCCTCATCATTTCGGCATCTCCGCGCCCTGCAGGCCTTGCTGGCTGCGCACCTGGGCCGCATCATTTGCGGCAAGCCGTACCTGCCAGTAGGGATTGAACAGGCTGCCAAGCTCGCGCGCATGCCTGCTGGGATTGGCGCTCGACTGGTTTTGGGTGACGATATAGGCGGTGTCACCGGTGCTGTAGGAATGGTCGCCCGAATTGAACCAGGGACGCTCGAAATACACTTCGCTCGTTGCCATGGCCGACATCACGCCGCTGGCGAAATTGGTAGCAAACCTGTTGATGCGCGGCGAGGCGGCGATCGCAGAGGCGCCGTCGGAAGTGCGCGCGCTTGCCGCCGCCCGCTCGAGCCGCACGGTAAATTTCAGGCGCGGATCCTGGCTTTTTTGCCACGTCTCCGAGAGATCGTAGAAATCGGGGATACCGCTGTACTGTGGCCAGACGGAGGTGCTGACGTTGCCGTGCGCCGAAGGATTGTCTTTTGGCGAATCGCCAAGCTTCAGGTCCGCGGCGGGCCGGCCGACATACAAAATGCCGTCCTCGCCCGGAACGCCGGCGCCAGACGCGCTGCCGCCGGCGTTTGCAGCACTCTTGCCCCCCCACGCAATCGGCGTCTCGTCCGCCTCGCAACGCAGCCGCAGGCCGAAAGGCCCGCTGCTGTGAATGTGCCACTGCCAGTCGGACTCGGTGTCTTCGGCAACCCATTCGTCGAGGCCTGAAAGATTGGTGCCGCCGCGGCGCTTGACGAGGTTATATTTACCGGTGCAGGGCGGGATCAGTTGCGGAATCGTTGCTTCGGCATCCCACCTGCGCAGGTTCACGAACCCGACTCCACCGGCGGCGCTGGCACTGACGTCAGCGAGGCGCTTGCGGTTGCCATCGGTGAAATGCGCCGTGAAATCTTTCCAGTCGTCGCTCAGGGCGCCGCTGCCGGAGCCGCCCGTGCGAACGGTCACCGATCCGTCACCGGCATAATTGCGTGCAGCGACCTGCTGCATCACGTTCATGCGCATGCGCTGGAAATAATCGGGTGCATGCAGCAGCGCCTCTGCAGCCTTGATCGACTTCTTGTTCAATTCGACCAGCGTTACTGCTGCGTCGGCTGCGCCTGGAACCGTGGCCGACAACGCTTCGACAGCAACTGTCAATGGGTTGCCCGGCTGGGAAAGCAGGTAGCATTGAATGCCATACGGTATATCGAATTCGATCAACGTGATGGCCGCCGTGGCCTCGGGATCGGTACAGAACGGAAACACGACAGGCACGTTTTCCACATGCAGCCTGGCATATTGCGTCCAGGACGCCAGGCTTACCATCTGCGCCACCAGCACCTCGTTGGCGATCAGCGCCCGGTTGTTATAGGCGTCGAAATTCAGGGCGCGCGCATGCATCACGCCGGCGCTGTAGGCCACTGCATCGGCGGTATTGACGAGCTTGGTTTTTTCGCTGGCGAGCTGGCCGGTATTGAACAGGAAAAAGAGGCCGGTCAGGCTGCCTATCAGTACGAACATGCCGTAGATAAGCGCCTGGCCCTGCTGGCGTTTTCTGCTGTTGACTGCCGGCCAGCCTCGCCGGAGGCTGGCGGTGTGCATCAGGCTGACTCTTACTTAACTGGAGGTGTGCCGCCGCCACCTGCCCCGCCGGCTGCGCCGGGTGCTTCTGCAGCGCCGGTGTAGGCAGCAAGGCCTTTCTTGCCGCGCTGACCGTTTGCTGCCGTGCCTGCCGCTTTTGCCTCGGCAATCGAGGCTGCGCCATCGACACCACCGACTTCATTGACAATCGCCGCCGTCTGGCTGCGAACCGCCTGCCCGAACAGCTGATAGACACCGATTGCGGCAACTGCAATCAGCGCCACGATGATGATGTACTCTGTCATGCCCTGTCCGCGCTGACGGTACCGGGATTTGCACCTGGTCGGGCGGTTGGCAACAGGTTGAATCAGGTTTGCAACAGCGATTTCGCTCATCGAACACTCTCCGGGAAAAGTAAGGGAAGCTACTGTGTAATTGTCATTTTGCTAACGTCGAATATACGCAGCAGTGATAGAAATGACAACGCAGTGCAGGTCCGTTTGAACGGATGCTGAGGATTTATGAAGTTTGGAAGGTGCGCCGCACGGTTGGTGGCGGCGATTGCAGAACCAGGCGGTTATCTGGTGCAAGAACCGGCATTGCCTAGACGGCGGCAAGTTCCTGCGTCAACTTGCTTTCCGGAAAAAGCAGTCGCTTGTGCAGCAGCGCCGGTATGTCCACCGCCGGAAGCGGTCGCGAAACATAGTAGCCCTGGATCTCGTCGCACGAGAGCGCCTGCAAACAGTGCAACTGTGCAGCCGTTTCGACGCCTTCGGCAACGACCTGCATGCCCAGCGCATGCGCCATCGAAATGATGGAACGGAAAAATACTTCGCCCTCGGTGCTTTCGCCAAGCGCCAATGTAAATGCCCGGTCGACCTTGAGCACGTCGAAATCAAGCCGCTGCAATTGCGACAGGGACGAATAGCCTGTGCCGAAATCGTCGACCAGCAACTTGACGCCCAGGGCCTGGATTTCTGCCAGGGACCGGTCGATGGCATTCTGCTCGGCCATCATGCAGGATTCGGTCAGCTCGATTTCGATCAGTGCCGGCTCGATGCCGTGCATTGTCATGTGGTCTGCAAGACTTTGCTGCAGGCTGCAGGCGCGACTGTCGCTGAACTGGCGAAACGAGACATTGATCGACACCGGCACCACCGGCAGGTCAAGCGCCTTCCTGCACGCCAGTTGCGCGCAGGTCTTGG
>JANXSS010000386.1 GCA_025356535.1 Herminiimonas sp. | reverse complement strand
GGCGCGCGCCGGCGAGCAGGGCCGCGGCTTTGCCGTGGTGGCAGCGGAGGTGCGCAACCTGGCGCAACGGGCGAGCGCAGCGGCAAAAGAAATCAAGGCACTCATCGACAAGTCGGTCGGGCTGGTCGATGCCGGCAACCTGCTGGTCGGACAGGCGGGCAAGACGATGACCGAGATCGTCGACAGCGTCAGCAAAGTCAACGGCGTGATGGCGGAAATCATGGCGGCGACGCAAGAACAAAGCGCCGGCATCGAACAGGTCAACCGGGCGGTGGGACAGATGGACCAGGTAACGCAGCAGAACGCCGCACTGGTCGAAGAAGCGGCCGCTGCGGCAGCATCGCTGCAGGATCAGGCCGGCCAGCTGGCGCGGGAAGTGGGTGCCTTCAAGCTCGACCCGGCAAGCCCGGGCGCCGCATTCCCGCCGGCACCGGCACCGGCCGCCGCCGCATTGCGCCTCCCTGCCAAGGCGAAGTCGCCAGCGCCAGGCGCGCGCGCGACAAGTCTCGCGCGCACTGCGCCAGCACGCAAACAGCCCGGCAGGGCCGCGCCGGACACCGATTGGGAAGCGTTCTGATCGCATCGACGACCCGTTCGCCTCCTTTTCGAAAGTATCCGGCTGTAAAAAAATTGCAATTTGGTTACGTTTTTTCGCTGCCGGATTCGCATCGGCTTTACCGCCCTCGTCACGCCTGCCCTACGATCCTTTCCCTGCGCATCGCCCGAGCGGCACGGCCGGCGGCAGGTTGCGCCGTGCGCCTGCAATAGCGGCCTGTCGACGGGCTTCATTGCAGCAACCGGCGGCATGATGGCAGCAGGTGTTGCAATGCCGGTAGCAGGGGTTTTTCTGATGCGATCGGCGCCGCCTGCCGTGCCTCACGTGGCAGGCAACCGAGCGCCAACGGCGCCGTCGACACCGAGCCGCGCCGCTGCCGACAGTGCGGTGTAAATCATTTTCATGGAGTCTCACATGCCACCGATTCACTTGAGTCCTGTTGCCAGCGTCTCCGCTCAGTCGGCAAACGCGGGCCTGCAAACCCCGCCGGCACGATGGCACCCGGTTGCGGCAGGCGCAGCCGGCCTGCAGCCTGAAACCGCCTCGCCGGCAAACCCGGCGGTCGCTGCAACCCGCGCCGTTCCTGCGCCGCTCTCAGGCCTGCCGGCCCGTCCCGGCTTGCAGGGCATGCGACGGGTCGTGGCCGCGAGCGCACCGTATGCCGGGCCGCTGCTTGCCGGTGGCGGACTGTACCTCGCCGTCGCCGCGCAGTTCGCCCGCTTTGGCGGCGGCAACGGACCGGCGATGCCGGTCGATGCCTACATCGCGAAAACCGTGGCCGGCGGCCTCATGGCGGGCGCCGGTACGGCCCTGACTGCCGCCGGCATATGGCTCACCCACGGCCGAAACGCTGTCGTTGCCGCGCCGGCAGGCTCCCCGCAGGCGGCAGTGCATCCGCTGCACGACGAAGAAAACACCGTGCCGTCCACGCCAGTCGTTTAGCGCAAATTTTGCAGTGGCCTGCACGCGCCACGCACCGCTTCGAACCACATTGCGGCGTTGCAGCGCTCGTGTGGCCCGCCGTGCGGCGTTCCCTGCGCCTTGCAACGCGGCCGGAATCGATACGCATCACGCCTGCACCATTTCAAACTTTGCTCCGGCCCGGCCTGGCGCCTGCGATACGGAATGTTGCTGCAACGTTGACACCGAATCCGGTTCACGCCCGGGCAAACGTCGGCGTGTGGAGTCGCCGTTCACGCCAATCAGCCGCGGCCCGGTTCATGCCGCGCATAACGTGGCCAGTCGTCGTCCAGCGTCGCCCAGGCCGGCAGATCCTGGCAGAAGATGTGGGCTTGCGGCAGGGCGTCGGCGGGCGTGTCGAGACTGCCCATGCGCAGGCGCACGACGTGCGGCGCATCATCGCGCCGCGAATAGAGCGGCGTGCCGCAGCGGCTGCAAAAGGCCCTTTTCTTGCCGGGCGAGGATTCATATTCCGTGATCCGGTCCTGCCCGGCAAGCCAGTGCAGCTGGCTGCTGTTTGCCGGCGCGGCAATGACGCCGGTGCTGCCTTGCAGCTTGCGACAATCGGCGCAATGACAGACGGTGACGACGCCGAAGTCGCCGCTGTATTCGAAGCGCACTGCCTGGCACTTGCAACTGCCCCGGGTGATCGTCATGTCCGTAATCCTTGTTGATGATAATCCGGGAATCAGCGAACGAAACCGGCTGCTTCAGTCGACGCCGCCGACGTGATCCGGCTCGAAAAAACACCATTTCGCTTGTGGCCACCGACTCTGGATGCTGGCTTCGACAGTGTTGATCGCATCGACCAGCGCGCGGTCGCTTGGCTGGGGCTCCATCTTGGCCTGCACCGCGACCATCAGCTGGTCGCCCCATTGCAGGGTGATCAGGTTGATGACGCTGTCGACTTCCGGCTGCGCCTCGATGTGGGCATGAATGGCAGCGCGTACCTCGGGCGCTGCCGATTCGCCGGTGATCATCGCCTTGACTTCGCGCGTGACGAACAGCGCCACCACCATCAGCAGCACGCCAACGACGATCGAGCCCAATGCATCCCACAACGGATTGCCCGTCAACGTCGTCGCGGCAACGGCAACGAAGGCCACCGCCAGGCCGGCCAAAGCCGCAATGTCTTCGCCAGCCACCACCATCAGCTCGGATTGCCGGGTTTCGCGGAACCACTGGAAAAAATTCCTGCCGTTCGAAATCTTGTTGATCTCACGCATCGCGCCATAGAGCGAAAACGATTCCAGCGCCACCGACACGCCCAGAACCACCAGCGCAATCGTCGCACTCTTCAACTCGGCAGGATGGCGTAAATGGTCGATGCCTTCCATGACGGAAAATGCACCGCCGACGAAAAACAGCAGCAACGCCACCATCATCGCCCAGAAATAGACGACCCGGCCATAGCCCATCGGATGGGCGGCGTCGGTCGGCTTCCTGGCCTCCCGGATACCGACCAGCAGGAAGACCTGGTTGGTGCAATCGGCCAGTGAATGGATTGCCTCGGCCAGCATGGCGCCCGAACCGGTCAGCATCGCGGCGGTAAACTTGGCAATGGCGATGCCGCCGTTCGCACCAAGTGCATAGAAAATTGCGCGGGTAGAACCGTCCGAACTCGATGACATGATGATGACGAAAAGATAAAAGCAGCACCTTAACGACTTGTAGCGGCACTGGCAAGTCCTGTCCGGAAGCCTGGACGTGGGGCAGTGCCCGACTATCCGCACAGGACGGTCGATTCGCTCAAGCCTTCTGCCGGAACCTTTGACCAGCCATGGCTTCTATTCATGCGCAGGCAGGTATCCAAAGCGGTGTGCGTCGGCCCTGGACTTACGGTTGCCGGTTCGATGAGTGCATGTGCGCCGCACCCTTCAACTCAAGGAGAAATCTCATGATGAAACAGATCACGCTGGTCGCATGCGTTTGTGCACTTGCCGCATGCAGTTCGATGTCCGGTCGCTCGGCCGGTGGTTCGGGTGCGTCGGGAAGCAGCGGCAGCATGGGTGGCAGCGCAGGCAGCAGTAGCGGCGCCGGCAGCAGCACCGGTAGCAGTTCAGGCAGCAGCAGCATGCCGGACAGTTCCGGTGCTACGGGCGGTTCCGGCGCTTCAGGCACTTCAGGCGCCTCAGGCATGTCGGGTTCCTCGGGCAGCATGCCGGACAGTTCCGGCGGTGCGGGCAGCAGCAGCGGCATGGGCGCCAGTGGCGGCAGCAGCGGCACGGGCAGCAGCGGCAGCACCGGCATGAGCAGCGGCAGCAGCGGCACGTCCAGCGGTGCCGGTACCGGCATGCCGGGCAGCTCCGGCGCCACCAATCCGGGCAGCACCATGCCGCCAACCAGCCCGGCCGGGAAATAACGCCGCACCGGCCTTTTCAACCCTGACCTCCCGCGCGGCCGTCCCCGACTGGCATGACGGATGGCGCCGCCCGGCAAGCTATTGCGCTAAACTCGCGCAATAGCTTACCGGGCCGCACATGTTCATAGCCAGTCGTACACCGCATCTGAAAACCGTCCTCATTGCCAGCGGCGTGGTCCTCACGCTGGCCATGGGCGTGCGGCACGGTTTCGGTTTCTGGCTGCAGCCGATCTCGCAGGCGCATGGCTGGACAAGGGAAACGTATTCGCTGGCGCTGGCCCTGCAAAACCTGATGTGGGGCGTTTTCGGCCCCTTTGCCGGCATGGCCGCCGACCGGTTCGGCACTGCCCGCGTCGTCATCGCCGGCGCCTTCTTTTACATGGCCGGGCTGGCCTGCATGGCGCTGGTGACGCAACCGACCCTGTTCGTGGTCGGCTCCGGCATCCTGATCGGCGCGGCCCTGGCATGTACCGCATTCGGCGCCATCAGCGGCATCATCGGCCGGGTGGCGCCGGCGGCGCAGCGCTCCTGGGCTTTCGGACTGTCGTCAGCGGCGGGTTCCTTCGGCCAGTTCCTGATGATGCCGGTCGAGCAGCATCTCATTTCCGCGACCGGCTGGCAGAATGCCTTCTACATCCTCGGCGCGCTGGTGGTCCTGCTGATGGTGCCGATGGCGTTTTTCCTGCGCGAGCCGGCGACCGTCAAGGCCGCCGGGCGCGAGCAGAGCATTCTGGAAGCGGTGCGCGAAGCCTTTGCCTATCCGGCATTTCGCCTGCTGCTGACCGGTTATTTCGTCTGCGGTTTCCAGCTCGTGTTCATTGGCGTGCACATGCCGGCGTACCTGAAGGATCGGGGCTTAAGCGACGGCAACGTGGCGGTGATGGCGCTGGCCCTGATCGGCCTGTTCAATATCTTCGGTTCCTACTATGCCGGCAAGCTCGGCGGCATCTTTCCCAAGCGCTTCCTGCTCTCTTCGATCTACATCAGCCGCGTCGTGGTGATCGGACTGTTTTTGGCAGCGCCCCTGTCGTCGTGGTCGGTCTACGCATTTTCTGCGGCGATCGGCTTTCTGTGGCTGTCGACCGTGCCGCTGACCAACGGCGTCATCGCTGGCATTTTCGGCGTGCGCTATCTGTCGATGCTGTCGGGTTTCGTGTTCCTGTCGCATCAGGTCGGCAGTTTCCTCGGCGTCTGGCTGGGCGGCTATCTCTATACCCGCCAGGGCAGCTACGACACGGTGTGGACGATCACCCTGGTGCTGGGCGTCATGGCAGCGTTGGTGAACCTGCCGATCAATGAAAGCCCGATCGCACGCGCCGAGCCGGCACCGGCATGAGCGCCATGCCCGACACCTTGCCCGTCACGCCGCGCCGGTCCTCAGCAAGCGCACGCCGGCTGCTGGCCGGTGTCGCCGTCGCCTTTTTGCTGGCGCTGATCTTTGCCGCCTACCTGCGTCCCGGCTTTGCGCTCGACCTCCTCAACCGGTTCATCCTGTGCCTTTGAAATCTTCCGCCGCCATGCCGGCGTTTTCCACCCTGCCTGCAGGCGGGGCGATGGCGCGGGCCGCCGTGCAGGATCTGGGCGCCTCGCGCATCCGCGAGGTTGCCAACGAGGGTTTCGGCCGCGCCGGCGTATTGCCCTTCTGGTTCGGCGAACCGGACCAGGTGACGCCGGAGTTCATCCGCAACGCCGCCAAGGCCGCGCTCGATGCCGGCGACACGTTCTATACGCAGAACTGCGGCTTGCCGGCCTTGCGCGAGACGCTGGCCGCTTACCTGTCGCGCCTGCACCGGCCGATTTCGGCATCGCGCATCGCCGTCACATCCTCCGGCGTGTCGGCATTGATGCTGCTGGCGCAGCTGATCGTCAATCCGGGCGACCGCGTGGTGGCCGTCACGCCGCTGTGGCCGAACCTGCTGGAGATACCGAAAATTCTCGGCGCCGAAGTCGTGCAGGTGCCGCTGCAGTGCGGCCAGACCTGGACGCTCGACGTCGATGCGCTGCTGGCGCAGCTGACGCCCGGCACCCGTGCGGTGTTCATCAACTCCCCCAGCAACCCGACCGGATGGGTGATCACGCGTGCGCAGCAGGCACAAATCCTGGCGCACTGCCGCCGGCACGGCATCTGGATTCTGGCCGACGATGTCTACGAACGCCTGGTTTTCGATGCGCCGGGCGAGGCTGGCGTAGATGCGGCACCTGGCTGCGCGCCGTCGTTTCTCGACCTGGCCACGGCAGACGACCGGATTCTGTGCGCCAACAGTTTCTCGAAATCCTGGCTGATGACCGGCTGGCGCCTGGGCTGGGTGGTGGCGCCGGAATCGATGATGGCCGACCTTGGCAAGCTGATCGAATACAACACCTCCTGCGCGCCCGGCTTCGTGCAGCGCGCCGGCATCGTCGCCATCGAGCAGGGCGAGCCGGTGGTCGCTGCCACCATCGCCCGCTACCGCGCCTCGCGCGACTTCCTGCATGCGCGCTTAAATGCCTTGCCGGGTGTTATGGCGCCAAGACCGGAAGGTGCCATGTACCTGTTCTTCCGCCTCGACGGCAGCAGCGACACCCTGGCGCTGTGCAAGCAACTCGTGCGCGATGCCGGCCTGGGCCTGGCGCCGGGCAGCGCATTCGGCCCCCAGGGCGAAGGCTTCGTGCGCTGGTGCTTCGCCAGTTCGGTCGAGCGCCTGGCCGACGGCGTGCAGCGCTTCGAACGCTTCTTAGACAGCCGGCAAGGCTAGGCCGGAGCCGCTGCGACCATCTGCGGCGGTTACAATATGCCGATGGAAATCACGCTCTCCCAACTCGAACAGGCCATCAATCATTGGCGCATCGTGCATCCGTCGCAAGGCGAGGAACGGGCGCTGTCGCCTGAAGTCAATGCCCTGGCAAACGTGTACGCGCTGATGATCTTCCAGCGCCGGCGCGACGTGCAGCTCGACGACATCGCGCCGCCGGCGCGCGAATTGCTGCAGGCGTGGCTGCAGCAAAAAGCCGGCGCCTGACCTGGCCCGACCGGCCGTGTCGCAATGCGTTTTCGGCATTGCCGCCTGACCTGCCCGCTACTGCTTAATGTATTGCAACCATGATGTCAGTCAAGCCTTGCCGCTGCCCGGCATGACATCCTCTTGCTCCTGATTGCCCCAGGGAGGCTGCATGTTTCGCATATCGAGTCCGGTTGCCCCACCGCCTCAGGCAGCGCCCGGCCTGCATCTACTGGCCGATGCCGCACACGCAGCGGTACCGCTGCCGCCATCGGCACGTGCCACCAGCCCACGCTTGCAAACGACGACCCGGCCAGGCGAAGCGGCCGGCGTCGATCGCCCGCAGCGAGCCGCCATTGCCCGCGCCGCCTTTACCACTGTTGCCGCACCATCGGTCGGCGCACCGACGTTTGACGAAAAGCTGACCGAATGGGAATGGGCGGCGCCAAAAAATTGCCTGCCGCATGAACGCCGGGCGCGTCGCGAGGCGGCCCATCGCATCCGTTGCCTGCGGGAAGACGGTGCAGACAGCCTCGACTTCGATGACCTGTACATGACTGCGCTACCCGAGTGTCTTGCCGAACTGCCGACATTGAGGCGATTGAATGCCGGCTGCAACAACCTGCAGGCATTGCCGGATCTGCCGCCCGGATTGACGCATCTGTACGTGCATGGCAACTGCCTGACGCATTTGCCGGATTTGCCGCCCGCTCTCGAGGTGCTCGATGCGCATCACAACCGGCTGACGCGCCTGCCTGTCTTGCCGCCCGCATTGATGCGGTTGGTTGTCGTGGGTAATCCGATTGCCCGCCTGCCGCATTTGCCAGCGACATTGAGGATGTTCTGTGTGGATCCGGGCGTGGTCGCCACTGCGATCCGGGCGCATGAAGAAAAGATCGCCGCTCTCGAAGCGCAGCTGGAGCGGCTTGCGCAGCAGCCGGCGCCGCTGCTGCCTGCGCACGGCGCCGGCGATGGACTCGCGCGCCTGGGCACTGAACTGATCGGCGCGGTCGCTGCGTTCCTGCCGCAGGCTTCGACCGACGCAGCCCATGCTTCGGCGTCCGGCAAGTGCCTGCATGGGGTTTTTCAGCCGGGCATCGATATCGCCAGGAACCGGCAAAACATCAGGACGACGCGCGAGCAGATTGCGACATTGAAACGACTTTCGGCAACCCGCACGAATTGAAGTCGCCCGGCGCCCTCAATGCAATGCGCTGCGCCCTGCCGGCTGAAACAAGCGCGAGCGCCAGCCAGCCGGCAAGCCACGCCGCGCAACACGCCGGCAGCCTGCAGCCACCCGGACCCGCTGGCGACTCACGCGCAGGTGCCTCGGCACTGGCGTTGCTGCCGCAGGTGATGAGCGAGAGGATCATGTCGCAGCTGGAGCCGGCTTCACGCAGGGAAATGCGCGTACTGAACCGGCAATTCAACGCCGCCAGCCAACAGCGCTTCACGCGATTCAAGACGCCATCTGCCGCCGACCTCGGCAGATGGCACGACGTGCTGCGGGCCGCGCCGGCGATTCACACCGTGCGGGTGGCCGACAGGACCATCGTCTGCGACGATCAGCTGGCGCGACTGCTGGCACTCGAGGTTTTCC
>JANXSS010000382.1 GCA_025356535.1 Herminiimonas sp. | reverse complement strand
CTGCTGACAAGATCCCCGCGACGTTCACCAACCTGTTGCTGGGTATCACGAAGGCTTCGCTCTCGACCGACTCGTTCATCTCCGCTGCTTCCTTCCAGGAAACTACGCGCGTGCTGACCGAAGCCGCGATCATGGGCAAGCGCGACGAGCTGCGCGGCTTGAAGGAAAACGTGATCGTCGGTCGCCTGATTCCCGCAGGCACCGGCATGGCTTACCACCAGGCACGCAAGGCTCGCGAGCAGATGGACGACGCCGAGCGTCGTGCCATCGCCGATGCCGAAGCCGCCGATCTGGCCGGCCCTGAAGGCATCAATGACGATGAAGTGACGGCAACGACCGACGCGCACGAAGGCGCTGCGACCGAGTAAGTTACCGACGCATCGCGTCACCACGCCATGACAGGCCGATGCCCTCCTTCCGTTCGCGGAGGGAGGGCGTTTTTTATGGAGACGATACCCATGCCTGAAATTCGATGATTACTTTTCCCGACTCCCTGTTCACCTGGCTGTTGGCAGCGCTGTTGCTGTTCTGGTTCGTCGGCGCCCACAACCGCCTGGTGCGGCTGCGCGCGGCAGCGTTGCAAGCTTTTGGCGCGCTGGACACGGCACTGGTCCGCCAGCTCGATTTCGTGACGGCGTCGGCGCTGCCGGACGCCGATGCACCGGCGCCCGCCGTGGTGGTGGCGACCGATGAAGACGTGCGCCGCGCCGCGCTGCAGGCGTCGGCGCGGCAGTTCACGGCTTTGCTGGCCGCCACCCGACTGCGTCCGCTCGACCCGGCGGTGGTCGCCGCGATGTCCACCTCGCTGCACGTGATGCTGAATGCGTGGCAGCGCATGGACCCGGAAGCGGTCACTCGCTCCAGCGCCGACAACGGACTGCCATGGCCCGACCCGCTGGCTGGGCAACTGGAGCCTGGTGCGTCGATCCCCACCGCGATGCCTTGGCCCGAGCCTTCAGCTACTGCCGAAATCTCGCGTGTGCAATTCAACCTCGCGGTCGCGGGGTACAACGCGGCGGTGCGGCAATTCCCCGCCTTGTTGGTGGCCTGGCTGTTCCGCTTGCGACCGGCAGCGCCGGTCTGCTGAACCGGCCCCCCGCCACGATGTGCCCTTGCCCTGCCATGTGGGCGTTACCATTGACCAAGGGCGCCGGCTCGGGTGCCCGAAGTTCACTACTTCCCTTTGATTGCTGCTGCCGTTTTGTCTGACTTTCCTTCCTCTTCCAACACCGGTTCTGCCGGTTCATCGCTGCAGGTTCCGCTGTGGCTGCAACTGCAGCACACGGCGGCTGCGGTGGCGCAGATTCGCGCCGGCGTCTCCGGCTCGGTGGCCTTTGCGGCCGTCGAGTCCTCCCTGCGACCCGGCGTGCAGGCACTGGGCTTCCAGACGCTTCGCTGGCTCGGGCGCGCCGAAGCCTTGCGACGCCAGTTGGCCCAACGCACGCCGCCGCCGGGGGCCGACGCGCTGCTGTGCACGGCACTGGCGCTGGGCTGGAACCCCGAGCTGGCGCCCTACGAGCCCTTCACACTGGTCGATCAGGCGGTTGAAGCTGCCAAGCGTGACCCGGCCACGCGTGCCCAGGCCAGCTTCATCAACGCCTGTTTGCGCCGGTTCCTGCGCGAGCGCGAGGCGCTGGTAGCAGCAACCGATCACGAACCTGTCGCGCAATGGAACCACCCGCGCTGGTGGATCGAACGGCTGCGGCGTGATCATCCGCGCGACTGGCAGCGCGTGCTGGCGGCCGACAACGTGCAGCCGCCGATGACCCTGCGCGTCAATGTCAAGAAAATCACCCGAACGCGTTACGAACAAGCCTTGACGGCGCTGGACCTGACGGCCATGCGGGTCGGTGTCAGTGGCCTGCAACTCGGGACGGCACGGCCGGTCCAGCAGTTGCCGGGTTTTGCCGAAGGCGAGTTTTCGGTGCAGGATGCCGCTGCGCAAATGGCGGCGCCCCTGCTGCTGAACGGCCTCAAGAGCCTGGACGCCGGACGTCCGCTGCGCATCCTCGATGCCTGCGCCGCCCCAGGCGGCAAGACGGCGCACCTGCTCGAACTGGCAGATGACAAGGCAATCGACGTCACGGCGATCGAACTCGACGGTGTGCGCAGCCGCCGCATCGACGAAACGCTGGCGCGCCTGGGCTTGCAGGCACAAGTGCTGGTCGGCAACGCAGCACGCCCCGCCGACTGGTGGGACGGCACGCCGTTCGACGCCATCCTGCTCGATGCGCCTTGCACGGCGTCGGGCATTGCGCGACGCCATCCCGATGTGCGCTGGTTGCGTCGCGAAAGCGATGTGGAGCAACTGGCCCAGCTTCAGGCGCAGCTGCTGATGGCGCTCTGGCCCCTGGTGCGACCGGGTGGCCGACTGCTGTATTGCACCTGCTCGGTATTCCGTGCGGAAGGGTCGCAGCAGATCGATGCGTTCCTTGCACACAACACCAATGCACGATTACGCCCCTCGCCCGGGCATTTGCTGCCGCAAAGCAGGACCAACCAGCGTGACGTCCCGGACAATCCCGAGGGTGATCACGACGGTTTCTTCTACGCCCTTCTTGAAAAAGCCAGCCGCTAGGCGTGCGGTACTGCGCGCGCTGACCGCCTGGGGGCTTGCCGCCAGCCTCGCGTCAATGCCCGCAGCACCCGCACTGGCCGATATCTTCTCGGGCACGCCAGCGGCCGACGTGACGCAATTGCGGCTGGAGCGCGCCGACGACGGGGTCTACCTGAGCGCCACTGTCCAGTTCGAGTTGCCGCCATTGGTGAACGAAGTGCTCGAAAAGGGCATCGCCATCTTCTTCGTGGCCGAGGCCGAACTGCTGCAGGAGCGTTGGTACTGGTCCGATCGCAGGGTGGCGCAGGCCAGTCGCCACATGCGCCTTGCCTATCAGCCGCTGACCCGGCGCTGGCGCCTCAACGTGTCGCCGGTCCCGATCACCAATGCCGGGCTCGGCGTGGCGTTCAATCAAAATTTCGACACGCTGGGGGACGCATTGGCGGCGATCAAACGCATCGGCCGGTTGCGCATGGGCGACGTGGCCGATATTGGTGACGAGCCCGTTTATCCGGTGACGTTCCACTTCCGGCTCGATGTGTCGCAGCTTCCCCGGCCGCTGCAGATCGGCTTCGTCGGCAATTCCGAATGGAACATGACTGCCGAGCGCAATGCCCGCCTGCCACTGGAGTTGCCGCCGTGAGCGCCATGACGCCGGGCGCGCGCCGTTCACGTGCCTTGCGCTGGGCGTTGGGCGTCGGCGCTGCAGCCATCGCCGGCGTCGGCCTGGTGCTCATGTTCCTGCTGGCGCAGGCCACCAACAACCGCGCCCTGTACGAGCGCAATTACGAGCGTCTGTTCGGCCTCAATGTCGTCGTCGCGGTGTTGCTGCTGCTGGTGATTGCCTGGGTCGTACTCCGGCTGTGGCTGCGCCTGCGGCAGGGCAAGTTCGGCAGTCGGTTGCTGATCAAGTTGGCCGCTGTGTTTGCGCTCGTCGGGTTGGTGCCGGGCGTGCTGATCTACGTGGTGTCTTACCAGTTCGTGTCGCGTTCGATCGAGAGTTGGTTCGATGTCAAGGTCGAAGGCGCACTCGATGCCGGCCTGAACCTGGGGCGCGCCACGCTCGATTCGCTGTCGGCTGACCTTGCCGCCAAGACGCGCACCGCGGGCAGCCAGCTGGCCGAGGTGTCGGACACCGGTGCCGGCCTGGTGCTCGAACGTATTCGCGAGCAGCTCGACGCCAGCGATGTCGTGCTCTGGAGCGGCAATGGCCAGTTGATTGCCAGTGCCGGCACGTCCCGCTTCGACCTGAATCCGGAACGTCCCACACCGCAACAATTTCGCCAGGTTCGCTCCGATCGTCCGGTAGCGCACATCGACGGTATCGATGAACCGACCACTGGCAGCAGTATGGCAAGTGCCAAGGCATTGGCCCTGGTGCAACGCCCGGGGTTTGACTTCGGTGGCGAGTCGCGTTATCTGCAAATCACGCAACGGCTGCCAGCCGCCCTCGTGGCCAATGCGCTGGCGGTGCAGGAGGCTAACCGTGAATACCAGGAACGAGCGCTGGCGCGCGACGGCTTGCGGCGCATGTACATCGGCACCCTGACGCTCAGCCTGTTCCTGGCGGTTTTTGGCGCCGTGCTGCTGGCCATCCTGTTCGGCACGCAGCTGGCGCGACCGCTGTTGGTGCTGGCCGAAGGCGTGCGGCAAGTGGCGGCGGGGGATTTGCGACCGACGGCGGTATATCAAGGAAAAGACGAACTGGGTGGCCTAACGCGCTCGTTTGCCGTCATGACGCAGCAACTCGCCGATGCGCGTGGTGCGGTCGAAAAGAGCATGAGCGACCTTGATGCGGCGCGCGGCAATCTGCAAACCATTCTCGACAACCTGACCTCGGGTGTCATTGTGCTGGGCGCCGACGGCCGCATGCTGTCGAACAATCCTGGCGCTACACGGGTACTGCGTGCGCCGCTGGCGGCTTTTGAGGGCCGTTTATTGGCAGAAGTCCCTGGCCTGGCAGAGTTTGCGCACGACGTTCTCCAGCAGTTCGACGACTTCGAGGTCGAACGCGCACAGCACGGGCTGGACCATTGGCAGCATGCGTTCGAGCTGCACACCGAAGGCGCCGGTACCGGGCCGATGGAGCGCAACGCCATCAACATCGTTGCGCGTGGCGCCGAACTGCCCGGCGCCGCGCGGTTGCTGGTGTTCGACGACATCTCCGAAATCGTGTCAGCCCAACGCGCCCAGGCCTGGGGCGAAGTAGCGCGCCGGCTGGCGCACGAAATCAAGAACCCGCTCACGCCGATACAGCTCTCCGCCGAGCGGCTGGAGTTCAAGCTGTCAGGGAAGCTGGAGCCGACAGAACAGGCGCTTCTGACCCGTTCGGTCAAGACCATCGTCGACCAGGTCGACGCCATGAAACGCCTGGTCAACGAGTTTCGGGATTACGCACGCCTGCCGGCTGCAGACTTGAAACCGGTTGACCTCAACGCCCTGGTGGCCGATTTGCTGCAGCTCTACGGCGTGGAGAACGCCGTAGTGCCCGTTCGGGCCGAACTCGACGCGCGCTGTCCGTCGATTCGCGGCGATGCACACCAGTTGCAGCAGGTCATTCATAACCTCTTGCAAAACGCGCAGGACGCGACCGAAGCTGCAACGATGTCCGGCTCGCCTGCCCTGGAGTTTGCCGAAGTCGTGATCCGTACTCGCCTTGGAGACTCGGGTCAGCGGGTGCGACTGACCGTGCAGGACAGCGGCGGAGGTTTTGCAGACTACATTCTCAAACGGGCCTTTGAGCCCTATGTCACCACCAAGGCGAAGGGAACCGGACTCGGGCTCGCGGTGGTCAAGAAGATTGCAGACGAGCATGGCGCCCGCATCGAGTTGTCCAACCGGCTGGTCGACGGTGTTGTGGTGGGTGCGCAAGTCTCGCTATCATTCGCGCTGGCGAGTCATCGACCCTTCGTTGCTCCACCCTCCGCCGATCCGGTCGAACCCCCGGTCGCCTGAACGACACGATGTGTCCCTGGCCACGTCGTGTTGGCTACCTACTTACCCACGCAGATCTATAAAGCTTCATGGCAAACATACTTGTGGTCGACGACGAGCTCGGCATCAGGGATCTCCTGTCCGAGATCCTGAATGACGAAGGCCATCAAGTCGAACTGGCTGAAAACGCGGCGCAGGCGCGCGCTGCCCGGCTCCGTACGCGGCCCGACCTCGTGCTGCTCGACATCTGGATGCCCGACACCGATGGTGTGACATTGCTTAAGGAGTGGTCCACGACCGGCCTGCTCACGATGCCGGTGATCATGATGAGTGGTCACGCCACCATCGACACCGCTGTAGACGCTACCCGCATCGGGGCCTTCGCCTTTCTCGAAAAACCGATCACGTTGCAGAAATTGCTCAAGTCGGTCGAAAGCGGCCTGGCACGCGAGACAGCACGTCGGGCGGCGGCGGCAACGCCTGCCGTCAGCAGCCTCACGAATGTCGTTGCGTCCATGGACGAAGCGGCATCTGCTGCAGCGCTGGCTGATGTGGCACCGGTGGATCCGGGGCCGCAATCGACCCAGAGCTTCGACCTCGACCGTCCGCTGCGGGACGCGCGCGACGGCTTCGAGAAAGCGTACTTCGAGTTTCACCTCGCCATGGAAAACGGTTCGATGACGCGCGTGGCCGAAAAAACAGGCCTGGAACGGACGCATCTGTACCGAAAACTCAAGCAACTTGGCATTGATCTCTCCAGAGGCCGTCGGAGCACGCTATAATCGGAAGCTTGGCCCGGTAGCTCAGTCGGTAGAGCAGAGGATTGAAAATCCTTGTGTCGGTGGTTCGATTCCGCCCCAGGCCACCAGTTAAACCCTTATGGGTAAAGGAAACCTCGCTATCTAATCAGTAGCAAGGTTTTTTGCAGGCTACTTCATGTAGCCACCA
>JANXSS010000377.1 GCA_025356535.1 Herminiimonas sp. | reverse complement strand
TTTATGGTTTTTGTTGGGGACGCTTTTTAGCCCGGCGTCGATGAATCTTACAGGACGATTGGACGAGCGCGGAAGCGCCGGCTGCAACCCGGCGCCAATGCCGGTTCAGGCAACGCGCTGGCCTGCCTTCCAGCTGCCCAGCACCACCGGCAAGCCATTGAAGAGGCGCACCCGGATGAAGTCGGCGCGCAGGCCAGCGGCAATTTCGCCGCGGTCGTGCAAGCCGACCATCTGCGCCGGCGTGCGGGTGACGGTGGCTATTGCCCGCGGCAGCGGGAAGCCGTTTTCCTGCAGCAAAAAAGCCGCATGCAGCAGGCTTGCCGGCGCATAGTCGGACGACAATATGTCGATCAGCCCGGCCAGCGCCAGTTCGCTGGCGCAGACGTTGCCGGAGTGCGAACCGCCGCGCACGATGTTCGGCGCGCCCATGATGACGCATTGACCGTGCTGGCGGGCCGTGCGGGCTGCCTCCAGGGTGGTGGGGAACTCCGAGATCCGGATGCCGGCAGCAACACCGTCCCGCACCTCGTCGGCCGTTGTATCGTCATGCGTTGCCAGCGGCAGCGGCACGGTACGCGCGGCGCAGCAGGCGATGATGGCGCACCGGTTCGGTTGCGCATACAGTTGCTGGCGCTCGACCATGAGTGCAAACATTGCATCGGCCTTGGCGTTGCTCCAGCCCTGCTTGCCGGTCATGTAGGTGCGGTAGAGCGCCAGATCGCGCCACTGCCGCTGGCCCGGCGTATGGTCCATCAGCGACACCAGTTTCAGGCGCGCATGGTCGACGAAGGGCAGGAAGCGCTTCAGCAGATCCTGATCGGACAGCTCCAGGCGCAGGTGCAGGAAATGGTCGGCGCGCAGCACGCCTGCGGCCTGTGCCGCCTGCAGGCCGTCGATGCAGGGCGCAAAACTCTTGACCCGCACGCTCTCGGTATCGAGGTCGCCCAACGTAATCGCATCGAGCACCGTCGTGATGCCGGCGCCGACCACCTGCGCATCATGGCCGATGATCGCCGGCAGTACCGGCCAGTGCACCTTGGGGCGCGGCATCAGGTGTTTTTCGAGATTGTCGGTGTGCAGTTCGACCAGTCCGGGCAGCAGGTAGTCGCCCTGCCAGTCGTCCGCCTGCGTCACGCTGGACGCACCTTCGGCGACATCGACGATCTGCGCGCCGTCGACGCACAGCGTGCCGAAAAACGCAGCGCTACCGGCAACGATTCGGGCGTTGCGAATCAGCTGCATCGGGTGTCCGCGGATGAGAAGCGTTGGCGTGGATAAAGGCAGGCAGTACAGGGCGCGCCGGTTTGCCGCAGCAGGCCGAGCGAAGTGTCTTTGATTGTCACGATCCGGAGCATCCTGTTTTCGATTCCATGTTAAAGCCGTGCATCGACTGCGGGCAACGGTACGGCAAGTCTAGCTGCATTCCGGGCGCCTACGATTTTCGCCGCCCTGAAACCGGCATCGGGGCCGCAGCGCGACCCGTTTGCGCTGCCCAGGGATCGCTCTCCGGATGTGGAAAGCGCTCGCTCATGAAGTCGACGAAGCTGCGCACTTTTGCCGACAGCAGCCGCCGGCTTGGATAGACCAGCGTGATCGACAGATGTCCCAAGTGATGCTGCGGCAAAAGGCGTACCAGCCGGCCGGACGACAGATCGTCGCCCAGCGAATACGACAGGCAAATCGAGATGCCCATGCCGGCCAGCGTGCAATGGCGCAGCAGTTGGGCGTTGTTCGACACCAGCGTGCTGCGAATCGGCACGCTGTGCAAGCCATCCGGTCCATCGATGCTCCAGTGATCGCGGATCTGGTCGTGATCGAAATTCAGGCAATCATGCGCGGCAAGGTCCTGTGGTGCCTGCGGCGTGCCGCGTCGCGACAGGTAGGCCGGTGCCGCGCAGAGCATGATTTCGGACGAGCACAGCTTGCGCGCGATGAGCGTCGTGTCGAATTTTTGCAGGCCGCTGTAGATGCCGGCGTCGAAGCCATCCTCGACCAGGTCGACCGCGCGCGCCGCCAGCGTCACGTCGAGTTTGACCTCCGGATGCGCCTGCGAATAGTTCGGCAACAGTGCCGCCAGCTGGTACTGGCCGAAGCCCTGATGCGAATACAGGCGCAGCGTGCCGCTGGCGCGGCTGGACGCGGCGGCGGCGACCGCGTCGGCATCTTCGACTGCCTGCAGGATCGGATGCAGGCGCTCCAGGTACGCCTGGCCGCTTTCGGTCAGCGACAGTCTGCGCGTGGTCCGGTTCAAAAGGCGCGTGCCGAGATGGGCTTCGAGCTCGGCGATGTGGCGTGTCACGACCGCGTTCGACAAACTGAGCTGCGCGCCGGCGCGGGCAAACCCGCCTTGCTCCACCACTTTTGCAAACACCCGCATCGATTGCAGACGATCCATTTCCTACTCCGGCAGGCTGATTGTTTCGGATACTGCAAT
Organism: Herminiimonas sp.; assembly: GCA_025356535.1. GTDB lineage: Bacteria > Pseudomonadota > Gammaproteobacteria > Burkholderiales > Burkholderiaceae_D > JANXSS01. Next base: position 1,735 of record JANXSS010000377.1, on the reverse strand, counting down.
AAAGCATTGCGATTATTCGCCTTTTTTGTTGTCCACGCAATGAATAGACTGCACTGCATCGATGAGGGCAAGCCCGACTCACCGAAGCCAGGGCCGACGGCAAGCAAGCACGCTCGTATCGCCGCGTCCGGCTTTAATCATCAACCTACAGGAGTTTCATCATGATCACGAAATCGTCCACAACACTGAACACCGCACTGCGTACCGCCCTGACTACCTTCGTCCTGCTCGCCGCTGCCGGTACGGTCAGCGCAGCGCCGGTCGGCGAACTGTATCCGGCGGACCAGCAGGGCCAGGCGGTGCCGGCAGCCGCACCGGTCAAGACACGGGCGCAGGTCATCGATGAGCTGGTGCAGGCACGGGCGGCAGGCCAGGTTGCCAGCGGCGAGCTCGGTTACGCTTTCGGCACACCGGCAGAGCGCAACGCCGTCCGTGGCAAGAGCCGGGCCGAAGTCATCGCCGAATACCGCCAGGCAGCCGGTGACGGCACGCTGGTGGCACAAGGCGAAGGCGAGTCGACGCCGACCCGCTTCGCAGGTAGCGCCAGGAGTCGTGCCGACGTGCGCGCAGATGCGATCCAGTCGGCCCACAGCAGCATCGCTGCAGGCAACACGGGTCGCGGTAATTGAAATCGGCCTTACCGTCTCTGACGCCTGCAGCAGAACGTCAGAGCGGTTGCGTGACCAGTCGCGCGGCCGGCATGTCGTTTGCAGCCAGTTGCGGGCTCGACAGGCTGGCCGGTGCCGAAGTGTGGATCTTGTATTTCTCGATGAGGCGGTAGAGGGTAACGCGCGATACGCCGAGCAACACTGCAGCGCGCGCGACCTGGTTGCGCGCCTGTGACAGGGCGCGCCGGATCATCAGCTGTTCGGCAGCCGCCCGCGCGGCCTGCAACGTCATCATGCCGTCATGCTGGCCGTCGCGCTCGAAGCCGAGATCCTCTGGCTGGATGAAACGGCCTTCGGCCATGACGGCTGCGCGCTGGACCCGATTGACCAGTTCGCGCACGTTGCCTGGCCAGGAATAGGCCAGCAGCGCCTCCATCGCCGCCTTGGAAAAACCGCGCAGGCTGCGATTGTGGGCGCGGGCAAATTTTGCAAAGTAGTGCAGCGCGATGTCCTCGATGTCTTCGCCGCGGTCGGCCAGGCGCGGCATCATGATGCAGACGACATTGATGCGGTAATACAAATCTTCCCGAAAGCGGCGCTGCGCAACGGCATCTGCCAGGTCGACATGGGTTGCCGCAATCACCCGCACGTCGATCGGTATGGCTTGGCTGGCGCCGACGCGCTCGATGGTTTTTTCCTGCAGGAAGCGCAACAGGTTGACCTGCATCTCGAACGGCATGTCGCCGATTTCATCCAGAAAGAGCGTGCCGCCCTGCGCCGCCTCGATACGGCCGATCTTGCGCTGGACGGCGCCGGTGAAGGCGCCTTTCTCATGGCCGAACAATTCGGACTGGAACAGCTGCGGCGCGATCGCGCCGCAATTCACGGCCACGAACGGCCCGTCGCTGCGGCTCGATTGCCGGTGGATCGACTGCGCCGCGAGTTCCTTGCCGGTACCCGAGGCGCCGGTGATCAGCACCGAGGCATCGGTGCGCGCCACCTTGCGGATCTGGCTGAACAGCTTCTGCATTTGCGCGGTCTTGCCCACCATGTTGCGCACATCGTCGGCGGGTGGTGCATCCGCCGATTTGCCGTGCAGCGAACGCACGTACGCCATGCCCCAGGCA
>JANXSS010000371.1 GCA_025356535.1 Herminiimonas sp. | reverse complement strand
GGTGATCTCCGGGAACTGCCGCTGCAGCAGCGGGATAAACAATTCGTTCAGCGCCATGCCCAGCACCGAGGGCTCGTCGGGCGGCTTGCCGGTGTAGGTCGAGTGATAGATCGGGTCGCGCCGCATGGTGATGCGGTCGATGGTGAAGACCGGAAAACGGTCCTGCTCGTTGTAATAGCCGGTGTGGTCGCCGAAAGGGCCTTCGAGCGCATGCTCGAAGCCGCGCGGATCGTTTTCATCCGGATAGATGTGCCCCTCCAGGACGATCTCGGCAGATGCCGGCACCCGCAGTTCGCTGCCGATGGCCTTGACCAGTTCGGTGCGACTGCCGCGCAGCAGGCCGGCGAACTGGTATTCGGACAGGCTGTCGGGCACCGGCGTGACCGCACCCAGGATCGTGGCGGGGTCGGCGCCGAGCGCCACCGCAATCGGATACGGCTTGCCCGGATGCGCCAGGGCATGCTCGCGAAAATCCAGGGCGCCGCCGCGCTGGGCCAGCCAGCGCATGATCACCTTGTTCGGCCCAAGCACCTGCTGGCGGTAGATGCCCAGGTTCTGGCGCTTCTTGTGCGGCCCCTTGGTGATGACCAGGCCCCAGGTGATCAGCGGCGCCACGTCGCCCGGCCAGCAATGCTGTATCGGCAACCGCGCCAGGTCGACATCCTTGCCCTCCCAGACGATTTCCTGGCAGGGTGCTGCACGCAACTCCTTCGGCGCCATGTCCCAGAGCGACTTCACCAGGCTGCCGAGCCCCAGCAGATCCTTGACGCCCTTGGGCGGCTCGGGTTCCTTCAGCATGGCCAGCACATGGCCGATCTTGCGCAATTCGCTGACGTCCTGCGCGCCCATGCCGAGTGCGACTCTTTGCGCTGTGCCAAACAAGTTACCGAGAACCGGGATCGTATGGCCGACCGGTTTGTCGAACAAAATTGCAGGCCCACCGGCGCGCAGCGTGCGATCGCAGATCTCGGTCATCTCCAGAAACGGCGAAACCGGCACCGAAACACGCTTTAATTCGCCGATTAGTTGTAACTGGGAAATAAAATCCCGCAAATCTCTGTATTTCATGGTTTTTTAATGGTTGCCGTCTTCGTAGCTTGCAATTTAAATAATCCGTTCAAGTAGTTGATTTTATTAAGTTTTGCTGCAGTGCGGCATAAAACATCATACTTAAAAGTAATGACTTTTTGCTTTTATAGTATTGACTTGATATAAACCGCCTCCTACAATCCGCAGAACTTGATGCAGGGTGCCGCCACCGGAGCCAAGGCGGCACGCAGTTGCTCACATCAGGAACAGACAGTTACACGGGACCGGGGTCCCAAACGACATTTTAAGGATTGTTTTCAAAAGGCGTCAGCCTTGTCCCCGAACAGCGTTGCCTGTCACCGGTTCCGCGCACATGTTGCGGCCGGACCCGACAGGCAATTCCGATGATGGCCACGCATTTTGTTAGCTGCAACGGTCATCGATGTTTTTGCTTCATGGCATGTCAAGGTTCTACCCTGCCGTCCGGTGGGTCCTTGCCAATGCCGCAGCACATCAGGAGTTTGCATGTTAAATCGAATCAGCCGGGCGTCGCGTGACTTCGCCGGCGCCACCCAGAACAGTTCCACCGCATTGGCCGTATTTGCAAAAGACACCGTCAACGGTTGCAAGACGATCGTTCATCACACTTTCATGATCCTTGGCGTGACAGCCATCGGCGCCATCGGACTCATGTTCGTGCGTCCCGACGTGACCGACCACCTGAAGGCGCTTTCCCCATTCACCGTTGCCAACGCCCAGGAACCGGCATCGACCGTATTCGGGCTGGCTGACTTCGCCGGCGCACCGGCGCGGGACACCTACGACATCATCGAAGGCCGGCGCCTCGGGCTGATCAAGCCGTCGGCCGGCACCCCTGCCTTCGTCGACATGACCCGCAAGGATGCGCTGCCGGCAGCAACCCAGCGCCAGCAGCTGCTGGTTACGAACTGGCTGGCCAAGAAATACCGGGTCGCCGGCGACGCAACCGACATGCTCGTTGCCGCAGCCTATGGCACGGCCAAGGAAATCAAGCTCGACCCGTTGTTGATCCTGTCAGTCATGGCAATCGAATCCGGCTTCAATCCGTTTGCCGAAAGTCCGGTCGGCGCGCAGGGCCTGATGCAGGTGATGTCAAAGCTCCATCATGAAAAATTCCAGCAGCTTGGCGGCGTCAAGGCAGCGCTCAACCCGGTGGCAAACATCAAGGTCGGCTCGCTCATCCTGAAGGATTACGTCACCCGCGGCGGTTCGGTCGAAGCCGGCCTGAAGCTGTATGTCGGCGCTGCGGCCTTCGATACGGACCTCGGTTATGGCTCGAAGGTGCTGGCCGAGTATCGTCGGCTGAAGGATGTTGCCGTCGGCAAGAGCGTGCCGTTGACGACCCCTTCCTATGTCGCAAAGGCAAAGCCGGCGGAGCACGCCAACGTCACGCCGTCGTCACCGGCAGCAGCGGCCGAGCCGGCTGCCGCACCGGCCGAAACCACGGCCGATGCAAACGGCAAGGTCGCTTCCCTGTAAGTCAGGTCTCGATCAGGCAGACAACGATGCGGCGCTTTCGGGCGCCGTTTTCACGATCTCAGCCGACCGTTGGCGGCACCGCACGGCGCTGCGCGAAAAACACTTTCAGCCGCGCCATCGCCTCCTGCAGCTTTTCCATCGACGTCGCATACGACACCCGCACATACCGGTGCGCCGTGGAAGGCCCGAAATCCAGGCCGGGCACCATCACCACGCCCGCTTCATGCAGCATGGCCAGCGTCAGACGGTCGGCATCGTCGTCGAGTGCGCTGCAGTCGGCATATATATAGAAGGCGCCGTCGGGCACCACCGGCACGATGAAGCCGAGTTCGCGCAGGGCCGGCACCAGGTAATCGCGCCGGCGCTTGAATTCCAGTTTGCGGCTCTCGTATATCGCGATCGATTCGGGCGTAAAACAGGCCAGTGCCGCATGCTGGGCGATGCTGGAGGCGCAGATGAACAGGTTCTGCGCCAGTTTTTCGATGGGTGCGACCAGCGCCGGCGGCACCACCAGCCAGCCAAGCCGCCAGCCGGTCATGTTGAAGTACTTGGAAAAACTGTTGATGACGACGATCTCCGGATCGATCGACAGCGCGGAAAACGGCGCTGCATCGTAGCTCAGGCCCTGGTAGATTTCATCGACGATGGTGAAACCACCCTGCTCGCGCACCGCCTGGTTGATGCGCACCAGTTCGTCGGCCGCAATCGAGGTGCCGGTCGGGTTCGACGGCGAAGCCAGCAGCACGCCCCGGGTGGCATCGCGCCAGTGGCTGCGCACCATCGCCTCGGACAGTTGAAAGCGGTCTTGCGGCCCGGTCGCGATCATCGTCGCCACGCCTTCGAAGGCAGCCACGAAATGCCGGTTGCACGGATACGACGGGTCAGGCATCAGGACCTCGGCGCCTTTTTCCACCAGCGCGGCGCAGGCCAGCAGCAAGGCCGCCGACGCGCCGGCAGTGACGATGATGCGTGCGGGTGCAATATCGAGTCCGAAGACCTCGGCATAGTGGTCTGAAATCGCACGCCGCAGCGCCGGCAGGCCGGTCGCCGAGGTGTATTGCATCCGGCCCTCGGCCATTGCCTGCGTTGCGGCGGCAATCACCGGCGCGGCCGCCGTGAAATCAGGCTGGCCGATACCCATGTGAATGATGTCGCGTCCCTGGTGCTCGAGTTCAGCGGCCATCTTCGACAGTTCCATCACATGGAACGGCGCGATGTTGTCGACGCGCGCGGCGAGCCGGTTCAGATCCATTTGCCACCTTCCCTCAAGACAGGCTGTTGCATTTCACTTGCGGCCGGCAGCGACTTCTTCGCCGCGCACGCTGGCGGCGAGCTTGTCGAGCACGCCATTGACATACTTGTGGCCGTCGATGCCGCCGAAGGATTTCGTCAGCTCGACGGCCTCGTTGATCACCACCCGGTAAGGGATTTCCAGGTGATTCTTCAGCTCGTAGGCGCCAATCAGCAGCGCCACGTGCTCCACCGGCGAGACCTGCGCCAGCGGCCGGTCGATCAGCGGCGACAGTCCGGCACGCAGGACCTCGACCTGATTGATCGTGCCGTACAGCAGCGCGTCGAAATGCGCCGCATCGGCCTTGTCGAAACCGTGCGCCTCGCGGATGTGGGCTTCGATGGCGCCGGCGTCTTCGCCGTTGAGCAGCCATTGGTACAGGCCCTGCAAGGCGAACTCGCGGGCGCGGTGGCGCGGCGTGCGGCTCTTGGAAGGATTTGCGTGCGGTGATTTTTGGGTCATGATGGGGCGGCTGGGTTGTCCGGTGCAGCGCCGGAGGATCGTAGCGTCAGGTTCATGCAACGACGCGCCTATTCGTCGTCGAGGGCGTCGGCGAGTTCTTCCAGGACGATGGCCAGGTTGGCCATTTCGACGGCAACACGGGCGGCATCGGTGCCCTTGATTGCCATGCGTGCTTCGGCCTGCTCGTCGTTTTCGGTCGTCAGCACGGCATTGGCGATCGGTATGCCGAAATCCAGGCCGACCCGGGTGATGCCGGCGCCCGACTCGTTGGACACCAGTTCGAAATGGTAGGTCTCGCCGCGCACCACGGCGCCGATTGCGATCAGGGCGTCGAACTGCTCGGTCTCGGCCATCTTCTGCAGGGCCAGGGGGATTTCCAGGGCGCCCGGCACCGTCACGTGCAACACGTCTTCGTCGGCCACGCCCAGGCGCAGCAGTTCGGCCAGGCATGCCGAGAGCAGGCCGTGACAGACATCTTCATTGAAACGGGCCTGCACCACGCCGATGCGCAGTCCGGCGCCGGCCAGATTGGTTTCGATCGTTCCGATAGCCATTTGCATTTCCTTTTTGCGCTCGCGCGCATGATTGAATCGTGGGTCGCGCTCTTCGGTCGCGTTCGTGTCTCGTGTCGTGTCGTTAATGCGTTTCGCATGGCGCTTGCCGCGCCGCAGGCGGGCAGTTCATTCGTTCGTGCATGCCAGGTAACCGGTGACTTCCAGGTCGAAGCCGGTCATCGATGGCATCTTGCGCGGGTTGGCCAGCAGCCGCATCTTGCCCACACCAAGGTCCTTGAGGATCTGGGCGCCAATCCCGTAGGTGCGCAGGTCCATGCGTGCTGCGCGCTGCTGCGGCCGCACCGCCGGGTCCGACAGGGCAGCAAACTGGGCAAACATCTGCTCGGCCGATTCTTCGCAATTGAGCAGCACGATCACGCCGCATTGGCTGGCGCAGATCGCCTGCATTGCCGAAGCCATGTTCCAGGAATGGGTCGTCGTGCGGGTTTCCAGCACATCGAGGATCGACACCGGCTGATGCACCCGCACCAGGCTTTCGCTGTCCGGGCGCAGGGTGCCGTGCACCAGCGCCAGGTGGGCGCTGCCGCTGGGCTTGTCGCGATAGGCGATTGCATGGAAGGCGCCGTGGAGGGTCTGCATCGGCCGCTCGCCGACCCGTTCGACGATGCTTTCATGCTGGCTGCGGTAATGGATCAGGTCGGCAATGGTGCCGATCTTCAGGCCATGCTCGCGGCCGAAGTCGATCAGGTCCGGAAGACGCGCCATGGTGCCGTCTTCATTCATGATTTCGCAGATGACGGCCGCCGGCGTCAGCCCGGCCAGCTCCGCCAGGTCGCATCCGGCTTCGGTGTGGCCGGCACGCATGAGCACGCCGCCCTTCTGCGCTTTCAACGGAAAGATATGGCCCGGCTGGACGATGTCGCTCGGCTTCGCATTGCGCGCCACCGCCACCTGCACCGTGCGGGCCCGGTCCGCTGCCGAAATGCCGGTGGTGACGCCTTCGGCTGCCTCGATCGAGACCGTGAAATTGGTGCCGTAAGACGTGCCGTTCCTGGCTGTCATCATCGACAGTTGCAGCTGCTCGCAGCGTTCTTCGGTCAGCGTCAGGCAGATCAGGCCGCGGCCGAAACGCGCCATGAAGTTGACCGCCTCGGCCGTGACGAATTCCGCCGCCATGACCAGATCGCCTTCGTTTTCGCGATCTTCTTCATCGACCAGGATGACCATCCGGCCGGCACGCAGCTCTGTCACGATTTCCTGGGTTGTTGCGATCGACATGTATTTAATCCGAATCTATTTCCTGTAAGGGCGCATTTTAACAGCGCTGCACCATTGTCGAAGTGCTCTTCATGCCTGCCTTGCCACAGGTTTATTCCTCGGCGGCGCCGTGGCCGATGCCGTTTGCACAATTCAGTCGGAATTTTTCGACGTTTTTTCGGCGAATTACTGCAGCGTCATACGGCGGTAGCACTGTTTTCCTAGGATCTGCACGACGCCACCCCCGCCCGTTCGATCCTGATGGAGACACCCATGCGCGCATATGTCCGACTACTCGCCGCCACCGCCCTGTCTGCCGGCCTTGCCACGACCAGCGCAGGCGCTGCCGATGGCTGGCAATACCGTGGTGCTGCACGGTTTGTTTTTCCGGACGGCGGCTATCGTTCGCAAGGCGCGGTGTGGGATGGCAAGCACTGGTTTTTTTCGTGGCGCTACGGCCTGGATCAGACCAGCCCCGACTTTCATTCCATGCAACGCAACAGCCGCCTATGGCAAAGATCCGGCATACCGGCCGACATTGCGGCGCGCGGTGGCAACCACATCGGCGACATCGACCAGTTCGACGGCAAGCTGTATGTGCCGATCGAGGATGCGCCGGACTATCGCCGTCCGGTCATTGCCATCTTCGACGCTGCCAGCCTGGCTTATACCGGCGTGGCATTTCCGTTGCAGGCGGGCGACCTGAGCCGGGGCGTGCCCTGGGTTGCGGTCGACGGGCCGGGCAACCTGGCCTATACCGCCGAGTGGGAGTCGGCAACGTGCTTGAGCGTGCATCGGCTCAGCGACTTCGGCAGCCTCGGCTCTCTGCCGCTGCAGCAGCCGCTCGACCGCCTGCAGGGTGCGAAAGTCAGCGGCGCATACATCTATGCTGCCTCGGACAATGCGACGAAATCGGTGTACCGGATTTCCCGCGCTGACGGCAACGTCGACGAAATATTGCAGCTCGGCCGCTACCATGATCTGCAGGATGGAAAGGAACATGAAATGGAAGGCATTGCCGTCGTCGAGGATGCAGGCGGTATCCATCTGCATGTGCTGCTGCGCCATGGCGCCCAGCTCGACATCGAGTCCGAGCCTGACCGTGGCAGTACGTTTACGGTCACCTTTCCGGCGCGCACCGTTATTTCCGAGCCGGTGCCGCTGCCGGTGGCGAGCGCCTGACGCTTTTGCTCCGCTCGCCAGTCTGGTTATGGCGCGCTTGCCACGGTCGTTCGCGACAAGCA
>JANXSS010000345.1 GCA_025356535.1 Herminiimonas sp. | reverse complement strand
GCAACAGTATCTATGATGCGCCGGTCGGCCAGCGCCGGGAGCCGGGCAACAATTTTCCCGGCAATGGTTTCGGCGGCAACCGGGGCCCCGGCGGGCCGGCGGGGCCGGGGCGTGGTGCGGGTAATCCGCGCGGCGCGCCGGGTGCCGGCTATCAGGGCAAGGGCCAGGATGGCCGGACTGCCGGACCGGGTCGCGGTGCGCCCGACGCAGCGCGCACGCGCCAGCCGGATCCGTTGCAGACGGCGCTTGGTTTTCCCGGCATGGGTCAGCCGCGGCGCAACAATGCAGGCCCGAAGCGCGGCCCGCAGGGCGGCGGCGCACAGGGCGGCTACCAAGGTGGCGGTAACGGCAACGCGAATGGCAATGTCAACGGCAACACCGGCGGTTACCAGGGCAGCAACGGCAGCAGTCACATCGGCCAGGGCATTCCCCGCAGGCGGCCGAAAGGCTGAACCGCTGCAGCGCTTGAAAAGAAGCGGGGCCTGATGCCGGGCTTGCCTGTACGGCCTGGCGGAGGTCCGGTTGCTGCCAAATTATGGAAATTGCGTCGTTGCAGTTGATTACTGCATATGCTATACTCTTGTAGTTAACAGACCTCCAAAAAACCGTGGCCGAATCGTTTTTCCGGATGCGCTTTGCAGGAGATTTCGGTTAAAAGAAAGATGGGCAGATGCCCATTTTTTTTTTGCTGAATCGCTTGGCGGGGCAGCAGGGGGCGGCAGTTCATACGAATACGAATGGAGAATCGCAGTGCAGTTGTCGGAGATGATCGAGAAGACGGTGCAGGGCCTGGGCTACGAGCTGGTGGACTTCGAGCTTGCGGCGCGCGGCCTGGTGCGGGTCTACATCGATTTCACGCCCGAGGAAGCCGAGCGCGGATTCATTACCGTCGAGGATTGCGAGAAGGTGACGCACCAGTTGCTGCATGTGCTGACGGTCGAGAATGCCGTCTACGAGCGGCTCGAAGTGTCGTCGCCGGGGCTGGACCGGCCGTTGAAGAAGCTGGCCGATTACGCTCGCTTCGCCGGTCAGGAAGCCGTGGTCAAGCTGCGCATGCCGATGCCGGGCGCGGCCAATCGCAAGTCGTTCCAGGGCGTGTTGCAGGCGCCCGACGGCGAGCGGCTCGCCCTGGAATTCGAAGGAAAAGATGGACCGGCGATGCTGGATTTTACGCTCGCCGATGTGGACAAGGCACGCCTGGTGCCGAAAGTGGATTTTAGGAGCCGCAAAGCATGACTCGCGAAGTTTTATTATTGGTCGATGCGCTCGCGCGCGAAAAGAACGTGGACAAGGATGTTGTCTTCGGTGCCTTGGAGCATGCGCTTGCGCAAGCGACAAAGAAGCGCTACGAGGGCGATGTGGATATCCGCGTCACCATCGACCGTGAATCCGGCGAGTTCGAATCCTTTCGCCGCTGGCATGTCGTGCCCGATGAAGCAGGCCTGCAGTTGCCCGACCAGGAAATCCTGCATTTCGAAGCCAAGGATCAGATCGGCGACATCGAGGTCGACGACCATATCGAAGAGCCGATCGAGTCGGTCGATTTCGGCCGCCGCTTCGCGCAGGACACCAAGCAGGTCGTACTGCAGCGCATCCGCGATGCCGAGCGCGAGCAGATCCTGGTGGATTTCCTCGACCGTGGCGATTCGCTCGTGACCGGCACCATCAAGCGCATGGAGCGCGGCGACGCGATCGTCGAATCCGGCAAGATCGAAGCCCGCCTGCCGCGCGACCAGATGATCCAGAAGGAAAATCTGCGCATCGGCGACCGGGTCCGCGCCTATAGCCTGCGCATCGACCGCAATGCGCGTGGCCCGCAGGTGATCCTCTCGCGCACCGCGCCTGAATTCATCATGAAGCTGTTCGAGCTGGAAGTGCCGGAAATCGAGCAGGGCTTGCTGGAGATTAAATCCGCTGCCCGCGACGCCGGCATCCGCGCCAAGATTGCTGTCTTTACCGCCGACAAGCGGATCGATCCGATCGGCACCTGCGTCGGCATGCGCGGCTCGCGCGTGCAGGCCGTCACCGGCGAGCTGGGCGGCGAGCGGGTCGATATCGTCCTGTGGTCCGACGACCCGGCACAATTCGTCATCGGTGCGCTGGCGCCGGCAAACGTCTCCTCGATCATGGTCGACGAAGACAAGCATGCAATGGATGTCGTGGTCGATGAAGAAAACCTGGCCATTGCAATCGGTCGCGGTGGACAGAACGTGCGCCTGGCGGCGGAGCTAACCGGCTGGCAGATCAACATCATGACGGCCGAGGAAAGCGCCGACAAGTCGGCAGTCGAAGTTGCCGCAGTGCGCGCCCTGTTCATGGAAAAGCTCGACGTCGATCAGGAAGTCGCCGACATCCTGGCCGCAGAAGGTTTTGCCAGCCTGGAAGAAATCGCCTACGTGCCGATTTCCGAGATGCTGGAAATCGAATCCTTTGATGAAGATACGGTCAATGAATTGCGTAACCGCGCAAGGGATGCGCTGGTGACCGAAGCGATTGCCTCCGAAGAAGGCCTGGAAGGCATGGAAGAGGCGCTGGCAAATTTCGAAGGCATGGACCGCCTGACCGCGGGCAAGCTGGGACTGGCCGGCATCAAGACGCTGGAAGCATTCTCCGGCCTGGCCTATGACGAATTCGGTGCGATCCTGGCGTTGTCGGCGGATCGTGCACGCCACCTGATCAAGGACGAATTCAAGGATGTGACCGATGACGAAATGAAGTTCATCGATGCCAAGTACGATGATCATGCCAAGGCCCTGCAAGCGCGGGCCTGGAGTCTGGCGGAAGCGAAATGATCCGCGCGGATTCGATGACATCCAACGCGTCACATAGAAAAGAGGACTGAATGGCGAGTAACAACGTAGCCCAATTTGCTACCGAACTGAAAATGCCGGCCGACCTGCTGTTGACGCAGCTGCGTGCCGCGGGTGTCGAGAAGAGTTCGGACGCCGACGTGCTGTCCAAGGAAGACAAGGACAAGCTGCTCGGCCATCTGCGTCGCGCGCACGGCGCCGCGCCCGATGGCGAGAAAAAGAAGATCACGCTCACGCGCAAGGAAACCACCGAGATCAAGCAGGCCGACGCCACCGGCCGGTCGCGCACGATCCAGGTAGAGGTGCGCAAGAAGCGCACCTTCATCAAGCGTGAAGACGCGCCGGTCGAGGAAGCGCCGGTCGCGGCCGCGCCGGTCGCACCTGTCGTCGACGAAGCCGAAGTGGCGCGCCGTGCAGAAGATGCGCGCCGCCAGGCCGAGCAGATCGCCCGCCAGGAAGCCGATCTGCGCGAAAAGCAGGAGCATCTGCAAAAGCTCGAAGCCGAGAAGGAAGCCCAGGCCAAGGCCATGCTGAAAGCCCAGGCAGACGCCGAGAAGGCCGCTGCCGCGGCGCCTGCTGCGGCCGCTGCTGCCAAGGCAGACGAATCGGCTGCCGAAGAGAAGAAACGCCTGAACGCCGAAGAAGCGAAGAAAAAAGCGGCACTGGCAGCCAAGGACGTGGCCCGCGAAGCATCCGAAAAAGCGGCTGCCACCGAACGCGCCCGCAAGGCCGTGGCCGACGAAGTCGCCCAGATCAAGCTGATGATGAGTGCGCCACGGCGCGCCATCAAGGCGCCCGAGCCGGTTGCGCCACCCGTTGCCGCACCGGTGGCCCGTGCTGCCGAAGGCACGCTGCACAAGCCGGCCGACAAGAAGCCGGGCGACAAGCCCGGTGACAAGAAGCCGGTCGTGGGCGCCGACAAGAAATCGATCAAGTCGGCGAATGTCTCGTCGACCTGGCAGGATGACGCGAAAAAACGCAGTGCCGGCATCAAGACGCGCGGCAATACCGGTGGTGGCCGCGATGCATGGCGTGGCGCCGCACGCGGTGGCCGCCGCAACGCGCATGGCGACGATCGGGAAACCAATTTCCAGGCGCCGACCGAAGCCGTCATCAAGGATGTCCATGTGCCGGAGACCATCACGGTTGCCGAACTGGCGCACAAGATGTCGGTCAAGGCGTCCGAAGTCATCAAGCACCTGATGAAGCTGGGCCAGATGGTCACCATCAACCAGGTGCTGGATCAGGAAACCGCGATGATCCTGGTCGAGGAAATGGGCCATACGGCGCATGCCGCCAAGCTCGACGATCCGGAAGCCCTGCTGGAAGACGGCGTCGAGCATGAAGATGCGGAACTGCTGTCGCGCGCACCGGTGGTCACCGTCATGGGTCACGTCGACCATGGCAAGACCTCGCTGCTCGACTACATCCGCCGCGCCAAAGTGGCGTCCGGCGAGGCCGGCGGCATCACGCAGCACATCGGCGCCTATCACGTCGAAACGCCGCGCGGCATGATCACCTTCCTCGATACGCCGGGCCATGAAGCGTTTACGGCCATGCGTGCGCGCGGTGCGCGGGCAACCGACATCGTCATCCTGGTGGTGGCAGCCGACGACGGCGTGATGCCGCAGACAAAGGAAGCGATCGCCCATGCGAAAGCTGCCGGCGTGCCGCTGGTGGTTGCAATCAACAAGATCGACAAGCCGGGTGCAAACCTCGACCGCGTCAAGCAGGAACTGGTGGCCGAGCAGGTCGTGCCGGAAGAATATGGCGGCGAGTCGCCCTTCATTTCGGTGTCAGCCAAGACCGGCGAGGGCATCGACACGCTGCTCGAAAACGTCCTGCTGCAGGCCGAAGTGCTGGAACTGAGGGCCGCCGTGTCGTCGCCGGCACGCGGCCTGGTGATCGAGGCGCGCCTGGACAAGGGCCGCGGCCCGGTCGCAACCATCCTGGTGCAGTCGGGTACCTTGCGGCGCGGCGACGTCGTGCTGGCCGGATCGTCCTATGGCCGCGTGCGCGCCATGCTGGATGAAAACGGCAAGAGCATCACCGAGGCAGGCCCATCGATTCCGGTCGAGATCCAGGGTCTGACCGAAGTGCCGGCCGCAGGCGAAGACGTGATGGTGATGACCGACGAGCGCAAGGCGCGCGAGATCGGCCTGTTCCGTCAAGGTAAGTTCCGTGATGTGAAGCTGGCCAAGCAGCAGGCGGCCAAGCTGGAAAACATGTTCGAGAACATGGGCGAAGGCGAAGTCAAGAACCTGCCGATGATCGTCAAGACCGACGTCCAGGGTTCGCAGGAAGCGCTGGTGCATTCGATGCAGAAGCTGTCGACTTCCGAAGTCCGGGTGCAGGTGGTGCACGCCGCAGTCGGTGGCATCACCGAGTCCGACGTCAACCTCGCGGTCGCATCGAAGGCAGTCATCATCGGCTTCAACGTCCGTGCCGATGCACAGGCGCGCAAACTCGCCGAAGCCAATGGCGTCGACATCCGTTACTACAACATCATTTACGATGCGGTCGACGAGATCAAGGCGGCCTTGTCGGGCATGCTGGCGCCGGAGAAGCGCGAGCAGGCGCTCGGCATGGTCGAGATCCGCCAGGTACTGCAGGTCAGCAAGGTCGGCTCGATTGCGGGTTGCCTGGTGCTCGACGGCGTGGTGCGGCGCGGCGCTTCGGTGCGGCTGTTGCGCGACAACGTGATCCTGTGGACGGGCGAACTCGATTCGTTGAAGCGCTTCAAGGACGATGTCAAGGAAGTGCGTTCCGGCCTCGAATGCGGTCTGACGTTGAAAAACTACAATGACATCAAAGAAGGCGACCAGCTGGAAGTCTTCGAAGTCCAGGAAATCGCCCGCACGCTCTGATCGGCCGCTGCCGGTAGCGCCTTGTGCGTTACCGCAGGCGGTTGCAGGGCACTGCGGATCTCCCCTCAAGCGCGCGCATGTTGCAAGACATGCGCGCGACTTTCATTTCACGCAGGCTGCCGCAATTCTCGCAGCCATTGAACATCAATTACGGCGGCATCATGGCAAAACACAGCAAGGCAATTCCGACACGCGGCCTGCGCGTGGCCGACCAGATCCAGCGCGACCTCTCCGAGATCGTCGCCTTCGAACTGAAGGACCCGCGGGTCGGCATGATCACGATTACCGAAGTCCAGATCACGGCCGACTATGCCCATGCAAAAGTGTTCTTCACGATGCTGTCCGACGACAAGGAAGTCATCAAGAACACGGTGGCCGGCCTGCACAAGGCGGCAGGCTACATCCGCATCCAGCTCGGCAAGCGGCTGTCGATCCACACGCTGCCCGAGCTGCACTTTTTGCATGACACCTCGACCGCACGCGGCATCGAGATGTCGCGCCTGATCGATATCGCCAACGCTACCCGCGCCAAGGATGACGACGAAGCCTGAGGCAGGTGTTGCCGTGGCAGAAGGCGGAACCTCGCCCGGTGCCGCTGCCGTGACGGGGCCGGGACCGGCCGCAGAATCAGCGCCAGCACGGCAAGCCGAATCCGAACCACTACCGGCACCTGCATCCCCACGAGCCCACACAAAAGCCAAAGCAGCGGCGCCCGTTGCACGAAAACGCCGGGTGCCGGTGCATGGCGTGCTGCTGCTCGACAAGCCGGCGGGCATCTCCAGCAACGACGCCCTGGTTCAGGCAAAGCGCCTGTTCAATGCCGAAAAAGCGGGCCACACCGGCACGCTCGATCCGTTTGCAACCGGCCTGCTGCCACTGTGTTTCGGTGAAGCGACCAAGTTCGCGCAGGACTTGCTGGAAGCCGACAAAAGCTACGAGACCACCGTCTGCCTCGGTCGCACCACCACCACCGGCGACACCGAGGGCGAAGTAATTGCCGAGTTGCCGGTCGATGTGACGGCGGCGCAGATCGAAGCCGTGCTGGCGGGCTTTCGCGGTCCGATCCTGCAGACGCCGCCGATGTATTCCGCCCTGAAGCGCGACGGCAAGCCGCTCTATGAATATGCCCGCGCCGGCATCACGTTGGCGCGCGAGGCACGCGCCCTGACGATTCACCGGCTTGAGATGATCGATTACCAGGCGCCGCTTTTGCGCCTGCGGGTCACCTGCAGCAAGGGCACCTACATCCGCGTGCTGGGCGAGGATATCGGTGCGGCGCTCGGCTGTGGCGGGCATCTGCGCGCCCTGCGCCGCACCGGTGTCGGCAGCCTGGTTCTGGACGATGCGGTGACGCTGGATCGGTTGGCCGAAGCGGCGCAGCAGGGCCGCATCGAACTGCTGGCGCCGGTCGATGCCTTGCTGGCTTCGTTTCCCGTGGTCTGCCTCGATGATGCGCTTGCCGCACGGTTCCTGCATGGTCAGCGCCTGTCATTGGGCAAGGAAGACGTGGCGGTGGTCGATGGCGCGAGCCGGGTGCGGGTCTACCGTATCAGCGATGGCCGCCTGCTGGGCACCGGGCAGATGCAGGCCTTTGGCGTACTGGCGCCGGAACGCCTTATTGCGGGTAATCAGGAAGCGCCGGCTGCCTGAGGCAGGCATCAGGCTGTTCAACACGGCTTAGCGCGACGTTTGTTCGACCAAAACCGTGTTCGCCGACGCCGCTCCGACCGCGTCGCCTGCCGGTCCGCGCGCAACGCTGCGCACCGCGCATGATGCAGGCCCGAACGCGGCGCAGATCAAGTCCAGCGCAACCTGCGGCCGGGCCGCACCACACATGAAGATATCGACTGCGGCAAAGCCGTATTCAGGCCAGGTGTGAATCGAGATGTGCGATTCGGCCAGCACCACCACGCCGGTCACGCCGGCGTTGCCGTCGAAGCTGTGGAAATGACTAGACAGGATGCGCGCGCCGGCGGCAATTGCACTGTCGAGGATCGTTTGCTCGATGGCGTCGACGCCGCGCAGCAATGCAGCCGGCACGCCATGCAGGTCTGCCAGCAGATGGAGGCCTGACGGCAGATGCGGCGGCAGGCGGTCCGCCATCATTTGTGTCCCCCACCGCCACCGCTGCTGCCAGCGCCCCAGGTGCCGCCACCGGTCCTCGAACTCCAGCTGCTGCCGCTGCTGCTCCCCGATCTGGCCGCATTGGCGGACGACCCGGTCTGCATCCGGCCCCAGCTCGCCGTCGTGCACAGGATCGATACGAACACTGCATACAGGATGAATTTGACGATCATGGCCGTTCGCCGAAACGGTCGAGATACAGCGCCGGCAGATAGACGCAGGCAATTGCCAGCGCCGGCAGGAACCAGGTATTTCGAAAACTTAACAGTAGCGGCACCGCATTGAACAACAGGATCGCCGCAGCAAACCAGTGCGCAATGGTCGTCAGGCGCGCCGTGCTGGCTTTGGATACCGGCAGGATCGTCGTATTGAACCAGGCATTGATCTGGTCTGTCGGCACCGGGTTCGACAACGACCAGGTCAGTTCTTGCGCCGTGACTTCCGCGCTGAGCCGGGCGCGACCGTTTTCGAATTCCGAAATCTGCACTGCATCGCCGACCGTGACGCGCCAGTTGAAGGCGCCGGCGGCAAAACTGACGCGTGCCCTGTATCGAGCGGTACGCGTAAAAGGCTGCGAGCCGAGCAGCGCGCTCGCGCCCAGGTCCCAGGTCGGCCACTGGTCCAGCATCCGCGCACGCTCCCAGCCGGCGCTGGTTTCGACCAGCCAGAGGAAGCCGGCACGTGGCGCAAAAAGCAGGTATTCGGTCCAGCTGTCGCCGTCGTCGTCACGCCGCTGCAGCAAGCCGATCAGCGTGTACGGCACGCCGGCGATGGTCGCCTCGGCGCCCAGTGCCAGGCTGGTTGCGACTTTTTCCATGCGCTGGCCGACGGCAAGCACTTCGGCGACCTCGGCGGTGGTGCCGATGCTGGCGCTGCAGTTCGGACACGCCAGGTGGGTGGTCATGCCGGGTACGTAGGCGACATTGCTGCCGCAGGCGGGGCAACCCAGCCGGCTGACCTTGCCGGTGAATTTGCCGGACCCGGCTTCAATCGCATCGTCTTCGCGCAGCATCTGGCATTTCAGTGCATCGAGCGACAGCGACTGGCCGGTGTAGAGACAGGTTTTCCCGGCATCGGAATAATCGAGCGTCAGGAACAGGTCGCCGGCATGGAAATCGGCGACCCGCGCCTGCCAGCCCTGGCCGACCTGGAACGGCAATTCGCCCTGGCCGCCGATGCAGTCGGCAGTGCGGATGTCGGCGGCGACATAGCGGTTGCCGTTGATGGGGTAGGCGTGGCCCGGCACCAGGCTCTCGAAGGTCGGCACGACGCCGTCGACGGCGCGCTGCGTGGTCATCGTGTAAAGCCCCGAGGCATCCGACAGCCAGGAGCCATGACCGTCGTCGAACAGGACATACCATTCGTTCCAGATGCCGGCGTCGTAGCGCAGCTGGATGCGGCCGATGACGGCAAATCCCTGGCCGCCGAAGCTGCCTGCGGTGCCGATCTGGATCGGTGAATAATCGGCCAGCACCTCGGACATCCTGCCGTACTGGCGGACCGAATCCGCATCCTTCAGGACGGTGCTCTGGCAGTACGCGCAGACGGCCATGACCGACGCCGCCGAGCGAAAGGCGATCTGCGCGCCGCAGCCGGGGCAGGGAACGTTATGCATGAATCAGGCGGCGCCGATGTGCATGGGCTCGGGAGCGGGCAGCGCCGCTCAACCGATCAGTTTTTTGAGGATGGCGGACTTGGCGCCGTCGTAATCGGCTGCCGTGATCAAGCCCTTGTCGAGCAGGGCCTTCAGTTGTGCGAGCCGGGTATCGGCAGATTCCTGCGCCGTCGCGGCCGCTGGCGATGCAGCAGGTGCAGCAGGTGCGGCTGCGGTGGTCGGGGCGCTGGCCTGGCTCATCTGCTGCGCCATCGCCTGGCCGATCGCCATGCCGCTCGACAGGCCGGCGCCGATGCCGGCAAGGCCGCCTTCGTTCTGCGCCGCCAGCGGAATCGCACTGGCGACCTGGTATTGCGTGAAGCCGCCCATCTTGTCGGCCGACAGGCCACCCTTCATGCCGGCGCCGATGCGCGCATCGAGTGCTGCCTGCAGTTCTTCGGGCAGGCTCACGCTGGCGACATTGAACTGGTCCAGGCCGATGCCGTAGGCGAGGAACGCGGTCGCCAGGTCGGCACGGACGTTTTGCGCCATCAGGGTCTGGTTGGCGGCCATGTCGAGAAACGGCACGTTGCCGGCGCCCAGGGACGTGGCCATCGTGGCCAGCAGGATGCCGCGCAGCTGGTCTTCGACGTCGTCGCGGGTATAGATTTCGCGGGTGCCGCTGATCTCGGTAAAGAAAGTGCGGGCGTCGGCGATGCGGTAGGAGTACATGCCGAAGGCGCGCACCCGGACCATGTCGAAGTCCTTGTCGCGAATCGTGATCGGTTGCACCGTGCCCCACTTGCGCCCGGTCTGCAGCCGGGTGCTGAAGAAATAGACATCCGACTTGAAGGGCGAGTCGAACAGCTTGTCCCAGTTGCGCAGGCTGGTCAGTACCGGCAGGGTGTTGGTGGTGAGCCTGTAATTGCCGGGCGCAAAAACATCGGCAATCTTGCCTTCATTGACGAACACCGCCACCTGCGACTCGCGCACCGTCAGCGCCGCGCCGTTCTGGATCTCGAAATCCTGCATCGGGAAGCGCCACGCCAGCACGCCTTCCGCCTCTTCGTTCCACTGCAGTACGTCGATGAACTGCTTCTTGATGAATGATCCGAAACTCATGATGTGGCCTCTTCATGGTTAATAGATGCAGGCGGCATTGATGGCGCCCATTGCAAGCGAGATTGCGCCGAGCAGGCCACCGAAAGCGGTGTTGCCCGATTCGATATGCCCCTTCGACATGTGCAGCAGCCTGGTGGTGACGGCATAGGCCAGCATTTGCACGACCATCGCACCGGCCGCCCAGGCCAGGAATTCCTGATAGTTGGCCGTACGCATGATGCAGGAAGCCAGCGTCAGCGAAAAGCCGATCAGGGCGCCAGAGAGCGACAGGGCGGCAGCATTGTTGCCTTGCCTGATCAGGAGGATTTCATCGAAGGGCGTGATCCGTACATACACCATGAAAAACAGCATCAGCAGTACGGCGGCAAGCACCAGGTGCAGTGCGTAGTTGGCAATGACGGGCATCGGCTTCTCACACGGATGGTTGATTCGCAAATATACAAGTCCGAAAGTTTCCCATGAATAAAAAACTCTTGATCCTGTCGGTCTTCGTCGTGTCCTCATGTGGCCTGGCCTATGAGTTGATCGCCGGCGCCATGTCGAGTTATCTGCTGGGCGATTCGATTTTCCAGTTCTCGACCATCATCGGCTGTTATCTGTTTGCGATGGGCGTCGGCGCCCACTTCTCGAAGTATGTTGAAGATCACGACGTGCTCGCGCGCTTCGTCGATATCGAACTGGCCATCGGCCTGATCGGCGGCGTCTCGGCAGCGCTGCTGTTTCTCTCGTTTTCCTGGGCTGCCGCGCCGTTTCGGCTGCTGCTGTATGTGCTGGTGTTCATGATCGGCGCCCTGGTCGGCATGGAAGTGCCGCTGGTGATGCGGGCGTTGAACGCCCGCCAGACAGGATTCACCGAACTGGTCAGCCGGGTATTGACCTTCGATTACCTCGGTGCGCTGGCCGTCTCCATCCTGTTCCCGCTGGTGCTGGCGCCGCACCTCGGCCTGACCCGCACCGGATTTCTGTTCGGCCTGCTCAATATCGGCGTGGCCCTGTGGACCATCGTCTTCTTTCGCCATGAACTCAGGCAGGTGCCGGCGCGCCTGTTGCGCGCCGGCCTGGTGCTGTGCGCGCTGCTGGTCGGCTTCGTGATGTCGGACCAGCTGGTCTACTGGGGCGAGCACGGCCTGTTCGGCGACGAGATCGTGTTTGCCAGCTCGACGCCCTACCAGCGCCTGGTGCTGACGCGCTGGAAGGACGACCTGCGCCTCTACATCAACGGCAACCTGCAGTTTTCCTCGCGCGACGAATACCGCTACCACGAGGCGCTGGTGCATCCGGCGCTGGAATCGGTGCCGTGGGCCCGTTCGGTCCTGGTGCTGGGCGGCGGCGACGGCCTGGCCTTGCGGGAAGTGCTGCGCTATCCGAACATCCGCAACGTCACGCTGGTCGATCTCGACCCGGCCATGACCCAGGCCTTTTCACGGCGTGCCGAACTGGTCGGGCTCAATCACGGTTCGCTCACCGATCCCCGGGTTACCGTCGTCAACGCCGATGCGGCGATCTGGCTGCAGCAAAACGAAGCCATGTTCGACGCCGTCATCATCGACTTTCCCGATCCGTCCAGCTTCGCCCTGGGCAAGCTGTATTCGGTGCCGTTCTATACGATGGTCAGGCGGCATGTCGCCGCCAAGGGCGTGATGGTGGTGCAGTCGACGTCGCCGTTCTTCGCGCCGCATGCATTCTGGTCGATCGAGGCCACCCTGCGTGAAGCCGGCGTGCAGACATTTCCGTATCACGCCTATGTACCGTCGTTCGGCGAATGGGGTTTCATTCTGGCTTCGGCGCAGCTGGCATTCGAGCCGCCGCGACGGTACCGCCTGCCGATGCGTTTTCTGAACGAGGCGACGACCCGGGAAATGTTCAGTTTTCCGCCCGACATGCAGCGCCTCGACGTGCAGCCGAATCGCCTCAACAACCAGTCGCTGGTGCGGTACTTCGAAGATGACTGGCGCCAGGTGATTCGCTGATGCAGCGCCGCAGCTTCCTGCTCGCAGCCGGCAGCGGCATGGCGCTGGCTGCGACCGGCATGGCGACAATGGCCTGGCGCTGGCAGGAGATCACGGCGCAGGCGCACTATCCGGGCCGCGCGGCGGGCCACGTCCTGCGCACACCGCAGACTTTGCCGGCGCCGGTTGCACGGTACGACACCGATGTCGTCGTCCTCGGCTCCGGCATCGCCGGCCTCACCGCTGCCTGGAAAATGCACAAGGAAGGGCATGCCGATTATCTGCTGATCGACGGGCCTGAACCGGATGGCAATGCCGCTGGCGGCCGCCATGGCGAGCTGGCCTATCCGACCGGCGCCCATTACTTGCCGTTGCCCTCGGTCGATTCGTTTCATGTGCGCGAAGTGCTGCACGACCTCGGCATCCTCCTGCGCGATCCTTACGGCGAGAAGCCGTATTACGACGAGCGTTTCCTGCTGCATGCGCCGCATGAAAGACTGCTGATCGGCGGCGCGTGGCAGGAAGTATTGATTCCCGTGGAAGGTGTCGGTGCCGGCGAACTGGCGCAACAGCAGCGCTTCTTCGGCGAGCTCGAGCGCATGCGCGCCGCGCGCGGCAGTGACGGCAGGCGACCTTTCGTATTTCCGGCCGCGCTGTCGTCGAACGATCCGCACTGGACGCAGCTCGACCAACTGAGCTTCAAGACCTGGATGGCGCGCAATGGCTACGATGCGCCGAGCCTGCAGTGGTATGCGGATTACGCCTGCCGCGACGACTTCGGCACCGGCTATGACAAGGTATCTGCCTGGGCCGGCCTGCATTATTTTTGCAGTCGCAATGGCGAAGCGGCGAATGCCGCCGCCGGCGCCTGGCTGACCTGGCCCGGCGGCCTGCAGGTCGTGGCGGACGGCCTGGCGCGCCGGGCCGAGCAGCGCCGGCGCAGCGGTACCGCGGCGTCACTGCGGCAGGTTGCCGGCGGCGTCGAGGCGCTCTGTTTCATGCATGTGGAAGGCAGGCTGCAGACCTACACGGTACGGGCCCGCAAGGCGATCTGCGCCATGCCGCTGCATGTGGCGTCGCACGTGGTCGAAAACATCCGGCAATATGGTTTCGACAAGGCGCTCGACCTGCCCGACTACGCGCCCTGGATGGTTGCCAACTTCCTGATGCGCCGCTTTCCCGAGGAACTGCCGGAGGCGCCGCTGTGCTGGGACAACGTCATCCATCGGAACACCGCGACCGACCCGGGCGCGGCCGGCGGGCTCGGCTACGTGCTCTCGACGCATCAGGACATCCGCTCCGCTCCGCCCGAGCGCACGGTGTTCACGTCCTATGTCGCGATGTCCCACAGATCGGCCGCTGCAGCGCGTGCCTGGCTCGATACGGCCAGCGTCGAGGCATTGCTCGATCTGGCCAGTGCCGACCTGAAGGCGGCTTATGGCTGGAAATTCGCTCAATGCGTCGAGCGTGTCGACATCACCGTGCGCGGCCATGCAATGGCCGTACCGAGCCCGGGCTTTCGCAGCAATCGCGGCCGCATCGCCTTGCGCGAGCAGGATGGCGCGATCCTGTTTGCCCATGCCGACCTGAGCGGGTTTTCCGTCTTCGAAGAAGCCTCATGGTGGGGATACCGCGCCGCACAGCGTGCCATTGCCTGAGCAGCGCCGCCGGTAACCGGTGCCCGCTGCCGTCAACGAACTTCACAGCTAATCCGCAGCACTGCCGGCTTTGTCACAATTATCGAGCAACCTGTTGAAATCGCAGGGGTTTTCCGGAATCATGCATTGCACCATGTTATACTCGGCGATTCTCCGAATTGGAACATTCGCTTTTCTACGCGACGCCCTTGCGAACTCATGCAACCGTCTCGCGCGAACCACGCACTCGGCCACGCATTCCTACTGTTCTTCAAGACCATGTCAAATACAAAACGCGCTATCCGTAACATCGCCATCATCGCCCACGTCGATCATGGCAAGACCACCCTCGTCGACAAGCTGCTGCGCCAGTCGGGCACCTTTCGCGACAATCAGCAGGTCGACGCCCGGGTGATGGACTCGAACGACCTGGAAAAGGAACGCGGCATCACGATTCTGTCGAAGAATTGCGCCGTCGAATACGAAGGCACCCACATCAACATCGTCGACACGCCGGGCCATGCGGACTTCGGCGGTGAAGTCGAGCGCGTCCTGTCGATGGTCGACTCGGTGCTGCTCTTGGTCGATGCGCAGGAAGGGCCGATGCCGCAGACGCGCTTCGTTACCCGCAAGGCGCTGGCGCTTGGCTTGAAACCGATCGTCGTGGTCAACAAGATCGATCGTCCGGGCGCACGCGCCGAGTGGGCGATCAATGCAACCTTCGAGCTGTTCGACAAGCTCGGTGCTACCGAAGAGCAGCTCGATTTCCCGGTGGTGTATGCATCGGCATTGAACGGTTATTCAAGCCTGGACGCGAACGCTCGCGAAGGCGACATGAAGCCATTGTTCGATGCGATTCTCGAGCACGTGCCTGCGCGGGAAGACGATCAGGACGGTCCGCTGCAGCTGCAGATCTCGTCGCTCGACTATTCTTCGTATGTCGGCAAGATCGGCATCGGTCGCATCACCCGCGGCCGCGTGCGCGGGCTGCAGGACGTGATCATCATGGACGGCCCGGATGGCGTGCCACGCAAGGCCCGCATCAACCAGGTGCTCAATTTCAAGGGCCTGGACCGCGTGCTGGTCGATGAAGCGGTGGCCGGCGACATCGTGCTGATCAACGGTATCGACGAGCTCGGCATCGGCACCACGGTGTGCGCGCCGGAGATGCCGGATGCGCTGCCGATGCTGACCGTCGACGAGCCGACGCTGACGATGAATTTCATGGTCAACAATTCGCCGCTGGCCGGACGTGAAGGTAAATTTGTCACCAGTCGTCAGTTGCGTGAGCGTCTCGACCGTGAATTGAAGGCCAACGTCGCGCTGCGCGTATCACCGACCGACGACGATACGATTTTCGAAGTATCAGGCAGGGGCGAGCTGCATCTGACGATTCTGATCGAAAACATGCGCCGTGAGGGTTTCGAACTTGCGGTATCGCGTCCACGGGTAGTGTTCAAAATGGTCGATGGCGTACG
>JANXSS010000296.1 GCA_025356535.1 Herminiimonas sp. | reverse complement strand
GTCCAATGAACGAGGCAGTCCGAATGCAAGCAACCCACAACCCGGAGGTGACCTACTCCGATACGGTCATCCGTCAGTTCGCCTTGATGTCAGTGGTCTGGGGCGTGGTCGGCATGCTGGTCGGCGTGATCATCGCGTCGCAGCTCGCATGGCCCGAGCTGAACCTCGGCGTGCCATGGCTCAGCTACGGCCGCCTGCGACCGCTGCACACCAATGCGGTGATCTTCGCCTTTGGCGGCTGCGCCTTGATGGCGACCAGCTTTCATGTGGTGCAGCGCACTTGCCAGGTTCGCCTCTTCGCACCGAAGCTCGCGTCGTTCGTGTTCTGGGGCTGGCAGGCGGTGATCGTCTCGGCCGCCATCAGCCTGCCGATGGGCTTCACCCGCGGCAAGGAATACGCGGAACTCGAATGGCCGATCACGATCGCCATCGCGGTCATCTGGGTCGCGTACGCCATCGTCTTCTTCGGCACCATCGGCCGCCGCAAGGTGCGCCACATCTACGTGGCCAACTGGTTCTACGGTGCCTTCATCATCGCGGTCGCGCTGCTGCACATCGTCAACGGCGCGTCGATGCCGGCGGGTTGGATGAAGAGCTATTCGGTCTACGCCGGCGTGCAGGATGCGATGGTGCAGTGGTGGTACGGCCATAACGCGGTCGGCTTCTTCCTGACCGCCGGATTCCTCGGGATGATGTACTACTACATCCCCAAGCAGGCCGAGCGCCCGGTGTACTCGTACCGCCTGTCGATCGTGCACTTCTGGGCGCTGATCTTCACCTACATGTGGGCCGGCCCGCATCACCTGCATTACACCGCGCTGCCGGACTGGACCCAGTCGATCGGCATGGTGTTCTCGCTGATCCTGCTGGCGCCATCGTGGGGCGGCATGATCAACGGCATCATGACGCTCTCCGGCGCCTGGCACAAGCTGCGCTCCGACCCGATCCTGAAATTCATGATCGTCTCGCTGTCCTTCTACGGCATGGCGACCTTCGAGGGGCCGATGATGTCGCTGAAAACCGTCAATTCGCTGTCGCACTACACCGACTGGGGCATCGCCCACGTCCATGGCGGCGCGCTCGGCTGGGTCGGCTTCATCACGATGGGTTCGATCTACTACCTGATCCCCCGCCTGTCCGGCAAGACCGCCATGTACAGCACCCGCCTGATCGACCTGCACTTCTGGGTCGCCACCATCGGCATCGTTCTCTATATCGCCTCGATGTGGATTGCCGGCGTCATGCAGGGCCTGATGTGGCGGGCGGTCAACGCCGACGGCACGCTGACCTACAGTTTCGTCGAGGGTGTCAAGGCCACCTATCCGTACTACGTGGTGCGCTTCACCGGCGGGCTGCTGTACCTGGCCGGCATGCTGATCATGGCCTGCAACACCTTCATGACGATGCGCGACGGCGTCGCCGTCCGGGCCCGCATTCCCGGGGTCATGCCCGCAGCGCTACCGGCTCACGCCTGAACCGAAAGAGACGATGAAATTTTCCCATGCATGGATCGAAAAAAATCCCTGGCTGCTGATCGGCCTGGTGATCCTCGTGATCTCGATCGGCGGCCTGGTCGAGATCGTGCCGCTGTTTTTCCAGAAGTCCACCACCGAGCCGATCGCGGGCCTGAAACCCTATTCGGCGCTGCGCCTGACCGGGCGCGACATCTACGTGCGCGAAGGTTGCTACAACTGTCACTCGCAGATGATCCGGCCGTTTCGCGCCGAGACCGAACGCTACGGTCACTACTCGGTCGCCGGTGAATTCGTCTATGACCGGCCGTTCCAGTGGGGCTCCAAGCGCACCGGGCCGGACCTGGCGCGGGTCGGCGCGCGCTACAGCGACGAATGGCACCGCACCCACCTGAACAATCCGCGCGACGTGGTGCCGGAGTCGAACATGCCGGGCTATCCGTGGCTGGCCGCAACGGCGCTGGTGCCGGCCGACGTGGTGCCGAAGCTGCGCGCACTCATGCGCCTCGCCGTGCCCTACACCGAAGAAGAAGTCCGGCAGGCGCCGGCGGCACTCGAAGGCAAGACCGAAGAAGATGCCCTGATCGCCTATCTGCAGGGCCTGGGCACATTGATCAAGACGAGGAACTGAAATGGCAATCGACAGCATTTTCAATAGTGCCAGCAGCATCATGACGGTGATCAGCCTGGTCACGTTCCTGGGCATCCTGTGCTGGACATTCCTGATCAAGCGCAGCGCCGATTTCGACCTGGCCGCGAGCACGCCCTTTGCCGACGAGGCAATACCGACAGCACCGGCAGCAGCGGGAGCAGAGGCATCGGCAGTAGCAGCAGCGGAGCAGCCCCATGTCTGACTTCACCAGCGGCTTCTGGAACCTCTACATCACGGTGCTGACCTTGCTGAGCATTGCCGGCTGCGGCCTGCTGTTGTGGTCGCAGTCGCGCACCAGGATCGCGCCGGTGGCAGCCGCCGGCACGCCTGGTCCGAACGATGCGGCAGGCGTGGGCACCACCGGTCACGTCTGGGACGACGACCTGACCGAACTGAACACGCCGATGCCGCGCTGGTGGATGTGGCTCTTCTGGATCACCATCGTCTTCGCGCTGCTCTACCTGTTCCTGTATCCGGGCCTGGGCACCTATGCCGGCAAGCTCGGCTGGCAATCGGCCGGCGCCTACCGGGAAGAGCTGAAAAAAGCCGAAGCCGATTACGGCCCGCTGTTCCAGCGCTACCTCAAGCAGGACCTGAAGGCGGTGGCAGCCGATCCGCAGGCGCATGCGATCGGCGAGCGCCTCTTCCTGACCTACTGCGCGCAGTGCCACGGCTCCGACGCGCATGGCAACAAGGGCTATCCGAACCTGACCGACAACGACTGGCTCTATGGCGGCACGCCCGACATCATCAAGACCACCATCCTGAAAGGCCGCAATGGCCAGATGCCGTCGATGGCGGCGGCCGTGGGCAGCGACACGGATGTGGAAAACGTCGCCCATTACGTCATGAGCCTGTCGAATGCGAATGCCGACCCGATCAAGTCGGTCTTCGGCAAGGCGAAGTTCGGCGTCTGCGCGGCCTGCCACGGCGCCGACGCGCATGGCAACCAGGCACTGGGCGCGCCGAACCTGAGCGACAAGGTCTGGCTCTACGGCGGCAGCATCGACACCATCATGGAAACCATCCGCAAGGGCCGCAACAGCGTGATGCCGGCCTTCGACGGCTTTCTGGGCGAAGCCAAGGTGCATGTGCTGGCAGCCTACCTCTGGAGCCTGTCGAATCCCCAACCGTCGGTTGCGGCAAAATGACTGGCGCCATGCCGGCACCGGTATGAGCCGCCATGCGTAGCAGCGCCGCACCGGCGCCGGCCACGGTCATCCGGATGTACGCAGCGCGCGAGGCGATCTATCCGCGCGAGGCGAAGGGCCGCTACGCCAGCCTGCGCTGGGCCTGCGTCTGGATCACCCAGCTGGTGTTCTACGGCTTGCCGTGGCTGCAGTGGAACGACCGGCAAGCGGTGCTGTTCGATCTCGGCACCCGCAAGTTCTATCTGTTCGGCATCGTGCTGTGGCCGCAGGATTTCATCTACCTGGCCGCGCTGCTGATCATCTGCGCCTTCTCCCTGTTCCTGGTCACGGCAATCGCCGGCCGGGTCTGGTGCGGCTTCGCCTGTCCGCAGACGGTCTATACCGAAATCTTCATGTGGATCGAGCGGCGCATCGAAGGCACGCGCAGCGCCCGCATGCGCCTGGACCGCCAGCCCTGGAGTCTCGGCAAGGTCTCCAGAAAGACCGCCAAGCACCTGGCCTGGGGCGCGGTCGCGCTCTGGACCGGCCTGACCTTCGTCGGCTACTTCACGCCGATCACCTTGCTGCAGCAGGAAATCGCCGGCTTCGGCCTCGGGCCGTGGGAAGTTTTCTGGATTTTGTTCTATGCATTTGCCACCTATGGCAATGCGGGCTGCATGCGCGAGCAGGTCTGCAAGTACATGTGTCCGTATGCGCGCTTCCAGAGCGCGATGTTCGACCACGATACGCTCGTCATCACCTATGACCGGGCCCGTGGCGAGCCGCGCGGCCCGCTGGTGCGCAAGGATGCGGCGGCTGCGCCGCTGTCGACGCTGCCGGCCAGGGCTTGCCTCGATGCGACTGCGGCGGCTGCGGCGACCGCAACCGCAACCGCCGGCAGCACCGGCGACTGCATCGACTGCTCGATGTGCGTGCAGGTCTGCCCGACCGGCATCGACATCCGCAACGGCCTGCAATACGAATGCATCGGCTGCGCTGCCTGCGTCGACGCCTGCAACGGCGTCATGGACAAGGTCGGCACGCCGCGCGGCCTGATCCGCTATTCGACCGAGAATGCCCTGCGCGACAAGCTCTCCGTGGCGGCTATCCGGCGCCGCGCGGGGCGCGCGCGGGTGCTGGTCTACTGCGTGCTCCTGCTGGCGATCGTCATTGCCTTCTTCGGTGCGCTGACGCTGCGCACGCCGCTGAAAGTCGACGTCATCCGCGACCGTGGCGCGCTCGGGCGCGAAGTCGAGGACGGCGCAATCGAAAATGTCTACCGGCTGCAGATCATGAACACGGCCGAAGTCGCGCATCGTTTTCGCATCAGTGTCGCCGGCATCGATTCGATTGCAGTGGCCGGCAACGCCGAAGTGTCGCTCGCCGGCGCCGACGCCCGCGCCGTGCCGGTGGGCGTACGCGTGGCGCACGGCAAAGGGCGCCCCGGCTCGAATCCGATCGTCTTCACCGTCGAAGCGCTGGACGAGCCGAGCTTGCGCGTGAAGGAAGCCGCGGTATTTTTCGTGCCGCGTTGAAGCGGTCAATCTTCAGGAAATGGAATCCGCCATGCAAACGCGCTCACCGCAATTTTCCCGCATCGATGCGCCGCGCCCGTGGTACGCGCAGCGCTGGCCGTGGCTGCTCATGCTCGGGCCGGTGCTGGTCATCATCGCCGGCAGCTATACCTGCTGGCTGGCGTTCACGCGCCCGGATGCGCTGGTGGTCGACGACTATTACATGCAGGGCAAGGCGATCAACGAGGATCTGCGCCGCGACCGCGCCGCCACCGCGCTCGGCA
>JANXSS010000284.1 GCA_025356535.1 Herminiimonas sp. | reverse complement strand
GAGATCCCGGAAGAATTGCTTGAGCAAGCCAAGGAATGGCGCGAAAAGATGGTCGAAGCCGCGGCCGAAGCGACTGAAGAGCTGATGAACAAGTACCTCGAAGAAGGCGACCTGAGCGAAGCCGAGATCAAGGGTGCCCTGCGCATGCGTACCATCGCCGCCGAAATCGTGCCGATGATGTGCGGCACCGCCTTCAAGAACAAGGGCGTGCAAGCCATGCTCGACGGCGTCATCGAATACCTGCCTTCGCCTGCGGACATTCCCCCGGTTAAGGGTCTGGATGAAGATGAGCAACCGACCACGCGCAAGGCCGAAGACAGCGAGAAGTTCTCGGCGCTGGCATTCAAGATCATGACCGACCCGTTCGTCGGCCAGCTGATTTTCTTCCGCGTCTACTCGGGCATGATCAAGTCGGGCGACACGGTTTTCAATCCGGTCAAGGGCAAGAAAGAACGTCTCGGCCGGATTTTGCAGATGCATGCAAACCAGCGCGAAGAAATCAAGGAAGTGCATGCGGGCGACATCGCTGCTGCGGTTGGCTTAAAAGATGCGACCACGGGCGAGACCCTGTGCGACCCGAGCTCGATCATCACGCTTGAGCGCATGGTATTCCCGGAGCCGGTGATTTCGCAGGCTGTCGAGCCGAAGACCAAGGCTGACCAGGAAAAGATGGGCCTGGCGCTCAATCGCCTGGCACAGGAAGATCCGTCGTTCCGTGTCAAGACGGATGAAGAGTCAGGCCAGACGATCATCGGCGGCATGGGTGAGTTGCACCTGGAGATCATCGTCGACCGCATGCGTCGTGAATTCAACGTCGAAGCGACCGTCGGCAAGCCGCAGGTCGCCTACCGCGAGACGATTCGCAAGGTTTGCGAAGAAGTCGAAGGCAAGTTCGTCAAGCAGTCCGGTGGTCGCGGCCAGTACGGTCACGTCGTTCTGAAGATCGAGCCGCAGGAGCCGGGCAAGGGCTTTGAATTCGTCGACGCAATCAAGGGCGGCACGGTACCGCGCGAGTACATCCCGGCAGTCGAAAAGGGTGTGCGCGAGACGCTGACCTCGGGTGTCATGGCCGGCTATCCGGTGGTGGACGTCAAGGTCACGTTGTTCTTCGGTTCGTACCATGACGTCGATTCGAACGAAAATGCGTTCCGCATGGCCGCCTCGATGGCGTTCAAGGACGGCTGCCGCAAGGCCAGCCCGGTCATTCTTGAGCCGATGATGGCTGTCGAAGTCGAAACGCCGGAAGATTATGCCGGTACCGTCATGGGCGACCTGTCGTCACGGCGCGGCATGGTGCAGGGCATGGATGAAATCGCCGGTGGTGGCGGCAAGATCATCAAGGCTGAAGTGCCATTGTCGGAAATGTTCGGTTATTCGACGTCGTTGCGTTCGGCCACACAAGGTCGTGCGACGTACACGATGGAATTCAAGCATTATTCGGAAGCGCCGAAAAATGTAACCGAGGCAATCGTCACCTCGAAGAGCAAGTAACGACATCCGTATTGCGCATTCGGCCAGGCGGCCGGATGCGGTTTAATCCAGTCAATGAATCAACCAATTCAATCGTTCTTTTTGAAGGAAGAATAAAATGGCAAAGAGTAAATTCGAGCGGAACAAGCCGCACGTGAATGTCGGCACGATCGGCCACGTTGACCATGGCAAGACGACCCTGACGGCGGCGATTGCAACCGTGCTGTCGAAGAAATTCGGCGGCGAGGCAAAGGCCTATGACCAGATCGATGCAGCGCCGGAAGAAAAGGCACGCGGCATCACGATCAACACGGCCCACGTCGAGTACGAGACGGCCAACCGTCATTATGCCCACGTCGATTGCCCGGGACATGCCGACTATGTGAAGAACATGATCACGGGCGCCGCGCAGATGGACGGCGCGATCCTGGTGTGTTCGGCCGCCGACGGCCCGATGCCACAGACCCGCGAGCACATCCTGCTGGCGCGCCAGGTCGGCGTGCCGTACATCATCGTGTTCTTGAACAAGTGCGACATGGTCGACGACGCAGAGCTGCTGGAGCTGGTCGAGATGGAAGTGCGCGAACTGCTGGTGAAATATGAATTCCCGGGCGACGATCTGCCGATCATCCAGGGTTCGGCCAAGCTGGCGCTGGAAGGCGACACGGGCGTGCTGGGCGAGCAAGCGATCATGAAGCTGGCCGATGCACTGGACACCTACATCCCGACGCCGGAACGTGCCATTGACGGCGCCTTCCTGCTGCCGGTCGAGGACGTGTTCTCGATCTCGGGCCGTGGCACGGTGGTTACCGGTCGTATCGAGCGCGGTATCGTCAAAGTCGGCGAAGAGCTGGAAATCATTGGCATTCGCGACACGCAAAAGACCACTTGCACGGGCGTGGAGATGTTTCGCAAGCTGCTGGACCAGGGCCAGGCTGGCGACAACGTCGGCGTGCTGCTGCGCGGCACCAAGCGGGAAGACGTCGAGCGGGGCCAGGTATTGGCCAAGCCGGGTTCGATCAAGCCGCACAAGCATTTCACGGGCGAGATCTATGTGCTGAGCAAGGACGAGGGTGGCCGTCATACGCCGTTCTTCAACAACTACCGTCCGCAGTTTTACTTCCGCACGACGGACGTGACGGGTTCGATCGAGTTGCCGAAGGATAAAGAGATGGTCATGCCGGGCGACAACGTGTCGATCACGGTAATGCTGATCAATCCGATCGCGATGGAAGAGGGTCTGCGGTTTGCCATCCGCGAAGGCGGCCGTACCGTCGGCGCCGGCGTGGTTGCAAAGATCCTGGAGTAACATTCTGCGGTTGAATGCTGGCGCATTGCGCCAGTATTTGCCGTCGGATGCAGTGTTTCAACCGTAGGGGCGTAGCTCAACTGGCAGAGCGTCGGTCTCCAAAACCGAAGGTTGGGGGTTCGAGGCCCTCCGCCCCTGCCACCGATTTCGGTGCAGGGCACCAAATATGGAATTGCATGTCTAATCAGCCCGTACAAACCGTTGGCAGTTCGAGCGACAAGCTCAAGGTGATATTGGCGGTATGTGCACTGGTTGCAGGTATCGTCGGTTTTTATGTCTTGTCTGATAAACCGACTTACATCCGCGCCATTGCCCTCGTGGCAGGCCTCCTGGTTGCCGTGGGATTGGCGTGGACGTCGACTCCTGGCCGCGATTTTGTCAATTTCTCTCGGGAAGCAATTCGTGAAACCAAGAAAGTCGTCTGGCCGACCCGGCGCGAAGCATTGCAGATCACGGCGATCGTTTTCGCATTCGTGCTGACCATGGCATTGTTCCTTTGGGGAACTGACAAATTGCTCGAATTCCTGCTGTATGACGTGATTCTGGGCTGGAAAAAATGACAAACGAAAATACGCAGGATGGCGCACATGATGTCGCGCCGGCGCCTGCCGCCGTGGCGCCTGCAGCCGTGAGCAAGAAACGCTGGTACGTCGTGCACGCTTATTCGGGCATGGAAAAAAGCGTACAGCGCGCCCTGACCGAGCGCGTCATGCGTGCAGGCATGGAAGAGCAGTTCGGCCAGATCCTGGTGCCGACCGAGGAAGTCATCGAAGTCAAGAACGGCCAGAAATCGGTCACCGAGCGGCGCTTCTTTCCTGGCTATGTTCTGGTCGAAATGGAAATGACGGATGAAACCTGGCACCTGGTAAAAAACACCAACAAGGTTACCGGTTTCATCGGCGGCAAGTCGAACAAGCCAACGCCGATTCCACCGCATGAAGTCGACAAGATCATGCAGCAGATGCAGGAAGGCGTCGAAAAGCCGCGTCCGAAAGTGCTCTACGAAGTCGGCGAACTGGTGCGCATCAAGGATGGCCCATTTACCGACTTCAACGGCAACGTCGACGAAGTCAATTACGAGAAGTCGCGCGTGCGGGTTTCAGTAACGATCTTTGGCCGGGCGACACCGGTCGAACTTGAATTCGGCCAGGTCGAAAAGGTCTAGGACGACGCAGAAAGCTTGCCCGACCGTCTGTCGGGCGGCAGCAACGATTTCAGCAAGCGCGCACCGGCGCGTCATGACCGCAGCCTCAGGCTGCATCATCATCCGGCAGCAGCAAGACGAGGAGCCCCAGTAGTTCGGCAGCCAGCATCGGCCGAACGAAAAGACGCTACTACTCAACCCTACCAAGGAGCCACTCATGGCAAAGAAAATCATTGGTTTTATCAAGCTGCAAGTGCCAGCTGGTAAAGCAAACCCATCGCCGCCGATCGGACCTGCACTCGGTCAGCGCGGCCTGAACATCATGGAATTCTGCAAGGCGTTCAATGCCCAGACCCAGGGTATCGAGCCAGGCATGCCGATTCCTGTCGTGATCACTGCTTTTGCAGACAAGTCGTTCACGTTCGTGATGAAGACGCCGCCAGCGACGTTCCTGATCAAGAAGGCAGCCGGTATCACCAAGGGCTCGCCGAAGCCGCACACTGACAAGGTTGGCAAGATCACGCGCCAGCAAGCTGAAGAAATCGCAACCACGAAGCGCCCGGACCTGACCGCGGCTGACATGGACGCAGCCGTTCGCACGATCGCCGGTTCGGCACGTTCGATGGGCATCACGGTGGAGGGTCTGTAATGGCTAAGTTATCCAAGCGCGTTAAAGCAATCAAGGCAAAAGTCGATCGCACCAAGGCCTATCCATTCGACAATGCCGTTGCATTGATCAAGGAATGTGCCACGGCAAAATTCAATGAGTCGATCGACGTGTCCGTGCAACTTGGCGTCGATGCCAAGAAGTCCGACCAGGTCGTGCGCGGCTCGGTCGTGCTGCCGGCAGGCACCGGCAAGACGGTGCGCGTGGCAGTGTTTGCCACCGGCGAAAAAGCCGAGCAGGCAAAAGCCGCCGGTGCAGACATCGTCGGCATGGAAGATCTGGCCGAGCGCATCAAGGCCGGCGACATGCCGTTCGATATCGTCATCGCTTCGCCCGACACCATGCGTATCGTCGGAACACTCGGTCAAATTCTCGGACCACGCGGCCTGATGCCGAATCCGAAGGTAGGCACCGTCACACCGGACGTCGCGACAGCCGTCCGGAACGCAAAAGCCGGCCAGGTCCAGTACCGGACCGACAAGGGCGGCATCATCCACGCCACCATCGGTCGCAAGTCGTTCTCGGACGCCGAGCTGAAGAGCAACCTGATGGCCCTGATCGATGCATTGAACAAGGCAAAGCCTACCTCGAGCAAGGGTGTCTACCTGCGCAAGGTGTCGATGTCGTCGACGATGGGTGCCGGTCTGCGCGTCGATCACGTCAATCTGGCTGCCTGATCTCGGCCGCCCGTAACAAATTCAGTCTTTGGGCCAGGATGGCCTGAAGCGCATCTTTGGGATGCACCGTTGCGCAACTCTGGCGATGGTGCAGACAATCAAAGACCGTTGGGCCAAGGGCAGGCAGGTGCTGCCCGAAGATAACCACCCGAAGCGCAAGCCGAAGGTACCCAACGCAGATGGTGAACCCGAACAAGTTTTGTAGTCCGTACAACGCAGATTTTCAGCAGTCGTCTTGCGCCAGTATTGAACTCCTAACTTCGGACGCCGTGTTCGAACCGATGCAAGGCAAGTAGTCACGATGACTATGTAATGGCTGAGCATCATTTTTGGAGGTTGACCGTGGGTCTCAATCTGAATGACAAAAAGGCCGTCGTCGCCGAAATCTCTGCAAAAGTCGCATCTGCACAGACCATCGTCGTGGCCGAATATCGTGGCATCCAGGTGAGTCACTTGACGCAACTGCGTGCGAAAGCACGTGCCGAAGGCGTGTACTTGCGCGTATTGAAAAATACGCTGGCTCGTCGCGCAGTCGAAGGCACGCCTTTCGCTAGCCTCGCCACCGAAATGACCGGCCCGTTGATCTATTCGATCTCCGAGGATGCTGTCGCTGCTGCAAAGGTCATGCAAGACTTTGCAAAAGGCAACGACAAGCTGGTCATCAAGGCAGGTAACTATGCCGGCAAATCGCTTGATAAAGCGGGTGTGTCGGCATTGGCTAGCATTCCGAGCCGTGATGTCTTGCTGGCCCAGATCCTGGGCATGATGCAAGCGCCAGTGTCCGGTTTTGCACGCGCCTTGGCTGCACTTGCAGCCAAGAAAAGCGAAGGCACCGAAACCGCCGCACCAGGCGAGGCTTCTACGGAAGCGCCGGCCGAGGCGTGATTGGTTGAAGGTTGTTTGCTGCGTCAGTACTGATTAGATGTTATTACCAAAAATATTAGGAGTTTTACATGGCAATTACACAGAACGACATTCTTGAAGCCGTAGGCGCGATGTCTGTTATGGATCTGAACGAGATGGTCAAGGCGTTCGAAGAAAAGTTTGGCGTATCGGCTGCAGCAATGTCGTCGGGGCCTGCAGGCGGCGGTGCTGCTGCTGCTGTCGTCGAAGAGCAAACCGAGTTCACGGTTACCTTGCTCGAGTTCGGCGCAAACAAGGTCGGCGTCATCAAGGCGGTTCGCGAAATCACTGGCCTGGGCTTGAAAGAAGCCAAGGACCTGGTCGACGGCGCACCGAAGCCAGTCAAGGAAGCCGTGCCAAAAGCGGATGCCGAAGCTGCAAAGAAGAAGCTGGAAGACGCAGGCGCCAAAGCGGAAATCAAGTAATCCGCACTGGCAGCGCTGTTGTAGGCGCCGGAGTCAAAGCGCGGAACCTGTTCAAAAACAGGTTCGGCTTTGGCTCCTTTGGCGTTTTTGCACTTCTGCAGGGCATGGCTGGTACCGACACGGTTTTCTCGATGGGCCGGCGTAATTTTCGGATGATTTTGTTGTCGTAGTTGATGGTCCGCCGTTGCGGGCCCGGTTGCAGCAGGCGAATGATGGTGATTGCCTGTGTTTTTCGTACATGCTTTGCGCAGTTGGCGTCATTTGCCAGCTCAGGTATTACTTACAAGACAGTCAGTGTAAGCAAGTTCCAAGGGCAGAGACTTGAGGTTTCACAGATTTTGAATTGCTTCGCTTAAATGCACGGCAGTTCGCATCGAGTCCTGAATTGTCTATCCTTCCTGTCACTCACGGAGTGTCCATGCACTACTCATTTACTGAGAAGAAGCGTATTCGCAAGTCATTCGCGAAGCGCGCTAACGTTCACAACGTTCCGTTCCTGCTGGCGACCCAGCTCGAGTCTTACCTTGGCTTCTTGCAACAGGACCGCACCGTGGCCCAGCGCAAGAACGAGGGTCTGCAATCGGCCTTCACGTCCATCTTTCCGATTGTGTCGCACAATGGTTTTGCGCGTCTAGAGTTTCTTTCTTATGTCCTCGGCGATCCGCCGTTCGATGTCAAGGAATGTCAACAGCGGGGCCTGACCTTTGCCTCGCCGCTGCGGGCGAAAGTACGCCTGGTGATTCTCGACAAGGAGTCCCCAACCAAGCCTGTGGTGAAAGAAATGAAGGAGCAGGAAGTCTACATGGGCGAACTGCCCCTGATGACGACCACCGGTTCCTTCGTCATCAACGGCACCGAGCGTGTCATCGTCTCGCAGTTGCACCGTTCACCGGGCGTGTTCTTCGAACATGACCGCGGCAAGACGCATTCGTCCGGCAAACTCTTGTTCTCGGCACGGATCATTCCGTACCGCGGTTCATGGCTCGATTTCGAATTCGATCCGAAAGACATCCTGTTCTTCCGGGTCGACCGTCGCCGCAAGATGCCGGTCACGATCCTGCTCAAAGCCATCGGCATAACCAACGAGCAGATTCTCGCGAATTTCTTCGTCTTCGACAATTTCGCGCTGCGCTCTGAAGGCGCGGACATGGAATTCGTCGCCGAGCGCCTGCGCGGTGAAGTCGCCCGTTTCGACATCAGCGACAAGGAGGGCAAGGTACTGGTCACCAAGGACAAGCGGATCAATGCCAAGAACGTGCGTGAAATCGACGCCGCCGGCATCAAGCAGATCTCGGTACCCGAGGATTACCTCTTGGGTCGCGTACTGGCCAAGAACATCGTCGACCCCGACACCGGCGAAGTCGTTGCCAGTGCCAATGACGAGCTGACCGACGAGCTGATGGCCAAGCTGCGCGAAGCCGGCATCGACGACATCCAGACGCTGTACACCAACGACCTTGACCAGGGCGGCTACATTTCGCAAACCCTGCGCATGGACGACACCGCCGACCAGATGGCTGCGAAAGTGGCGATCTACCGGATGATGCGCCCAGGCGAGCCGCCGACCGAGGATTCGGTCGAGGCCCTGTTCAACGGCCTGTTCTACAACGCCGATCGCTACGATTTGTCGGCAGTCGGCCGCATGAAGTTCAACCGCCGTATCGGTCGCGATGAGCTGACCGGCCTGATGACCTTGTCGAACGACGATGTGCTTGCCGTCATCAAGATCTTAGTCGAGTTGCGCAACGGTCGCGGCGAAGTCGACGATATCGATCACCTCGGTAACCGTCGCGTGCGATGCGTGGGCGAGCTGGCGGAAAACCAGTTCCGCGCCGGCCTGGTGCGGGTCGAGCGTGCAGTCAAGGAACGTCTGGGCCAGGCAGAAGCCGACAACCTGATGCCGCATGACCTGATCAATTCGAAGCCGATCTCGGCTGCAATCCGCGAATTCTTCGGCTCCTCCCAGTTGTCGCAGTTCATGGACCAGACCAATCCGTTGTCGGAAATCACGCACAAGCGGCGTGTCTCGGCGCTCGGACCTGGCGGCCTGACACGTGAGCGTGCCGGCTTCGAGGTGCGCGACGTGCATCCGACCCATTACGGCCGCGTCTGTCCGATCGAAACGCCGGAAGGCCCGAACATTGGCTTGATCAACTCGCTGGCGTTGTATGCCCGCCTGAATGAATACGGTTTCCTGGAAACGCCTTACCGCAAGGTCAACGACAGCAAGATCACCGCGCAGATCGATTACCTGTCGGCGATCGAAGAAGGTCGTTACATCATTGCGCAGGCAAATGCGACGATCGACAAGACGGGCAAGTTGTCCGACGAACTGGTCTCGGCACGGGAAGCTGGCGAGACCATTCTGGTCTCGCCGGAGCGTGTTCAGTACATGGACGTGGCGCCGGGTCAGATCGTCTCTGTTGCCGCCTCGTTGATTCCATTCCTGGAACACGACGACGCGAACCGCGCATTGATGGGCGCCAACATGCAGCGCCAGGCAGTGCCTTGCCTGCGGCCTGAAAAAGCCTTGGTTGGAACCGGCATCGAGCGCACCGTTGCGGTCGACTCCGGAACCACGGTGCAGGCACTGCGCGGCGGCATCGTCGATTACATCGATGCCGGCCGGGTCGTGATCCGGGTCAATGATGATGAAGCGCTGGCTGGTGAAGTCGGCGTCGATATCTACAACCTGATCAAGTACACCCGTTCGAATCAGAACACCAACATCAACCAGCGCCCGATCGTGAAGGTCGGCGACCGCGTGGCAAAACAGGACGTGATCGCCGACGGCGCATCGACCGATCTCGGCGAACTCGCCCTGGGTCAGAACATGCTGGTCGCCTTCATGCCTTGGAATGGCTACAACTTCGAGGATTCGATCCTGATCTCCGAAAAAGTCGTGGCTGACGATCGCTACACTTCGATCCACATCGAGGAGCTGTCGGTGGTGGCGCGCGACACCAAGCTGGGCGCGGAAGAAATCACCCGTGACATCTCGAACCTGGCGGAAAACCAGCTGGCGCGTCTGGATGAATCGGGCATCGTCTACATCGGCGCGGAAGTCGAAGCAGGCGATACGCTGGTCGGCAAGGTCACGCCAAAAGGCGAGACCCAGCTGACACCGGAAGAAAAGCTGCTGCGCGCGATCTTCGGCGAAAAAGCCTCGGACGTGAAGGACACCTCGCTGCGCGTGCCATCCGGCATGATCGGCACCGTCATCGACGTGCAAGTCTTTACGCGTGAAGGCATCGTTCGCGACAAGCGCGCGCAACAGATCATCGACGATGAGCTGAAGCGTTATCGCCTGGACCTGAACGATCAGTTGCGCATCGTCGAAGGCGATGCCTTCCAGCGTCTGGAAAAGATGTTGAACGGTAAAGTCGTCAACGGTGGTCCGAAAAAGATT
>JANXSS010000256.1 GCA_025356535.1 Herminiimonas sp. | reverse complement strand
CCAGGCGCCGCCGACACCGGCGCCCGCGGCGCGCGCAGCAGCAACAGCGCAGCGCCGATGAGCAGGCTGCCAACGAACACCGCCGACAACCAGCCGATGCCGGCCACGCTGGGCAAGGCTGCGGCAATCACCACGCCGACCAGGCCGCAGGCTTCGCGCACGCCGGTCAGGCCGGCGCGTTCGCCGCGCACCTGGGTCAATGCCGCCGCCCAGCTCTGGTGGGCAATCGTCGCCATGGAAAAACCGCCATACACCACCAGCAGGCTCGCCAGGAACCAGGCAAAGGGATGCAGGCGCGCCGCGCCCGGTGGATGAAACAGCGCGATGAAGCCGGCTGCCAGCGGCGCCAGCGACAGGCAGATGAAATAGGAATAGCCGCGCCGGGCCTTGCTGCGGTCGATCCAGAGACCGAAGGCCGGATCGATGAAGGCATCGAACATGCGGGCAGCCAGCAGCGCGCTGCCGATGGCGCCCAGGGACATGCCGAAATGCTCGGCATAGAACTGCGGCACGTAGACGTAGATCGGCAACGCCACCAGGGCCAGCGGCAGGCCGAACAGGCCGTAGGCGAACAGATCGGTGCGGCTCAGCTGCGCGGTGGTGGACATGCCATCGACCGCCGGTCAGCGCGGCGCCGCGTCGGCCAGCAGGGCCTCGCGCAACGGGCCGCCGGTGGTCTTCGGATCGAGCCAGATGGCAAAGAAGGCATGGCCGAATTCGGGATCGAGGATCTCCCCGAGCAGCTTGCCGTCGCGGTAGAATCGCGCGCCTTCGTTTGGCAGATAGACGCCGGTGATGTGCGTGCCCTCGACCACGTCGGGGAAGATCGCCGTCATCTTCGCATCCCACTGCGCGCGTTGCGCAAGGGTGCCAAGCTTGAGTTTTTCCATCTCGTCGGTGCTGCGCGAGGCGATGCGCTTGCCCAGGAAGGCGCGCGCATATCGCAGGTCGAGCGCAAACTTCTCGGCAGTCGATGCGGCCGCTCGATAGCCGTTTGGCCCGACCCATAGGGTCGCGTCGTAGATGTGCAGGCCGAAGTAGCGAAACGTGCCGCTGCCCGCCAGGCGCGCCTGCGGCAGTTCCGCGGCGATGTGCGCCGGCGGGGCCGCCCGTGCGCCGAAGGCGATGGTCGCGGCGGCCAGCAATGCCAGCCAGGCAGGCCAGCGGCGCAGCAGGACGCTCACGGCTTTTCCAGCGTGAACTGCATGACGTCGATGCTTTTTGCCCGGAAGCCCGCTTCGCAGTAGGCCAGATAGAATTCCCAGGTGCGCAGGAAGCGGTCGTCGAAACCCTGCGCCGCCACGCGCGGCAGCTGTTCCTTGAAGGCGACGCGCCACTCGGCGAGCGTACGCGCATAGTCGAGCCCGAAGGCAAAGTGGTTGACCACTTTCAGGCCGTGTTTTTGCGCCTGCGCGCAGAACACCTGCGGCGACGGCAGCATGCCGCCGGGGAAAATGTATTGCTGGATGAAGTCGGTGCCCTTGCGATAACGTTCGAACAGCGCATCGTCGATGGTAATCGTCTGGATGCAGGCCCGCCCGCCCGACTTCAGGTTGCGGGCAATGCACTCGAAGTAGCTCGGCCAGTAGGCTTCGCCGACGGCCTCGAACATTTCGATGGAGGCGATCGCATCGAACTCGCCGCGGGTGTCCCGGTAGTCCTGCAAAAGCAGTTCGACGCGCTCGACCACGCCGGCGGCAATCAGGCGCTGGTTGGCAAACTGCAGCTGTTCGGTCGACAGCGTAAGTCCCGTCACGTGCGCGCCGGCCGTGTGTGCGGCGACCTCGGCAAAGCCGCCCCAGCCACAGCCGATTTCCAGGATGCGGGCGCCGGGTTCGACATTGATTTCATCGAGAATGCGGCGGTACTTCGCCTGCTGCGCATCCTGCAGGTTGCCGACATGGCCGTCGGCGAACAGGGCGCTGGAATATGTCATCGACGGGTCCAGCCACAGCTGGTAGAAGTCGTTGCCGATGTCGTAGTGGGCATGGATGTTCTTGCGGCTGCCGGAGCGGGAATTGCGGTTGAACAGGTGCTTGACGCGATACAGCAGGCTGCCCCACCAGGTGCCGTAGATGACCGACTCGACGGCTGCCCGGTTGCGCACGAAGACTT
>JANXSS010000250.1 GCA_025356535.1 Herminiimonas sp. | reverse complement strand
ATCGAAGGCGAAGCACTGGCAACCCTGGTTGTCAACAACATCCGCGGCATCCTGAAGACCTGCGCCGTCAAGGCACCGGGCTTCGGCGACCGTCGCAAGGCAATGCTGGAAGACATCGCCATCCTGACCGGCGGCCAGGTCATCGCTGAAGAAGTCGGCCTGACGCTGGAAAAAATCCAGCTGACCGATCTGGGCCAGGCAAAGCGCATCGAAGTCGGCAAGGAAAACACCACCATCATCGACGGCGCCGGACAAGCCGCATCGATCGAAGCGCGCGTCAAGCAGGTGCGCGTGCAGATCGAAGAAGCGACATCGGACTACGATCGTGAAAAGCTGCAGGAACGCGTTGCCAAGCTGGCAGGCGGCGTTGCAGTCATCAAGGTCGGCGCTGCAACCGAAGTCGAGATGAAGGAAAAGAAAGCCCGCGTCGAAGATGCACTGCACGCAACCCGCGCAGCTGTCGAAGAAGGCATCGTGCCAGGCGGCGGTGTAGCCCTCTTGCGCGCTCGCGCCAACATCAACGTCAAGGGCGACAATCCTGACCAGGATGCCGGCATCAAGATCGTGCTGCGCGCAATGGAAGAGCCGCTGCGCATGATCGTGCAGAACGCCGGTGAAGAAGCATCGGTCGTGGTTGCACGCGTCCTCGAAGGCAAGGGCAACTTCGGCTACAACGCTGCCAACGGCACCTATGGCGACATGGTTGAAATGGGCGTGCTCGATCCGGCCAAGGTCACCCGTTCGGCGCTGCAGAACGCAGCCTCGATTGCGTCGCTGATGCTGACGACCGATTGCATGGTCTGCGAAGCGGCTGAAGACAAGCCTGCTGGCGGCATGGGCGGCGGCATGGGCGGCATGGGTGGCATGGACGGCATGATGTAATGCTGCTGCCGGGGCGATGCCTCGGCAGGATGATTTGACAGGCTGTTGCGCCAAGTGTTTGAAGGCGGCAGCGGTCTGTGGGATTATCTCGATGTGTATAAAAAGGTTCGTCGCCAATCATGGCTGACGAGCCTTTTTTATTGCCGGAAATTTTAACGAGGCTGGATCGGGCCTGACCGCCGTCTTGCGCAGTGAAGCTGTATGTCAAGGCGGCAGCAAAGGCAATAGTCTCGCGACGTTCAGTCGCAGTTCCGAATTCTCGATCTGGATGGCGGGTGCGAAAAAATGCCGGTAGCGGGTATTGATTGTTTCAAACGGCATATCGGCGCTGCCGTGGATGGTGTAGGCCCGAATGTCTTGCCTTAACTGCCGCAGATCCCGCTCCGGCACCTCTTGTTCGCGCCACGCTGCGATTGCCTGCCTGGCGTATGCGCCGCTGGTGATTGCAGCGATATTGAGCGGCACGCCATCGAACGGTATCGGCTCACCGTTTTCGATTGCCGCCGTCGTGCGCTCTTCATAAGCCGCGGACAAGGCATCGGCGATTGCATCATTGCCCTTGTCCCTGGCAATTGCGGTGGCGGTTTTGCCGTTGTAGGCGTGGTTGAGCTTCAGGCCCGGATGGTCAGTCAGAATGCGCACGATCTCGGCATGGCCACTGGCGGCGGCAATCCAGAGCGGTGAAGCGCCATCGATGGTTGGCTGATCCGCCACGATCCGGGGATGGGCGACTAATGCCCGGACAATGCCTATGCAGCCGTTTTTCGCCGCGAGGTACAGCGGCGTGGCGCCGGTCTGATCGAGCGGTATGTTGACATCGATGGCCGGATGCGCAAGCAGCGCATTGACGACATGCATGTTGTTTTTCTGCACCGCGATGTAGAGCGCGGTGGCGCCGCGCTCCGTCATCCGGTTGGGGTCGATGCGTGGATGATCGAGCAGAAGCCGCACGGCCTCGCGGTTATCTTCCCGCGCCGCGTAGTACAGGGCTGTCCGTCCCTGGGCGTCGGTCAGGGTTGGATCGAGACCGGGACTTTCCAGCAACTGGGCCGTCAGCGGGTGATCGCCTCTTTCAATGGCATCCATCAGCCTGGTCTTGCCTTGATCGCCGATTGTATTGTTGGGACCGAATTTCCTGTCCGATGCGGCGGCAGATAACAGTTCGGCGATTTCGTGGTATCCGGCTTTTACAGCGAACGCGTGGGGGGTCTTTCCGTCACTGATGGCGTCAAGATCGAGATCGCTGCGGGTCAACAAGGCCATCACGACCTTGATATGGCCACGGTCTGCAGCGCAGTGAAGCGGTGTGCAGTCGTCTCTCCCCGCCTTATTGCAGTCAACGCCAGATTGTTCCACCAAGGCCTGCACGACGTCGACATGGCCTGCATCTGCGGCGGTGTAGAGGGGCGTGGATCCACGTCGATTTGCTTTATTGCAGTTGACACCTGGTTTATTCAGCAGAAGGCGTACAACGTCTGTTGACGATTGCCTAGAACTGATCCAC
This sequence comes from Herminiimonas sp., assembly GCA_025356535.1. Classification (GTDB taxonomy): domain Bacteria; phylum Pseudomonadota; class Gammaproteobacteria; order Burkholderiales; family Burkholderiaceae_D; genus JANXSS01. Next base: position 110 of record JANXSS010000250.1, on the reverse strand, counting down.
TTAAAGCAATAAATTTCATCTAAATTTGACCCACGTGATTGAATCACCTGCTTAATGTTTGAGCAGGGAGACAGGGAGTGATCACAGTGGGCATGTTAGCCAAGATCAGG
>JANXSS010000227.1 GCA_025356535.1 Herminiimonas sp. | reverse complement strand
GCCAGCAGGTTGCCCTCGACCCGGTCGGCAATGAAGTCCAGGCTGGCGCGGTCGGTGCTCTGCTGCTGCGCTGCCATGCGGGCACCGATCCAGGCCGGCAACTGGGCACGCTCGACCATTGGAATTTCCATGTAGACGGCGGCCTGCTGCAGGCTGGCGACCCAGGCGGCTTTCCTGGTTGCCCAGTCCAGTTTAGGCAGCGTGATCAGCGTGACGTTCTCCGGCGACAGCGCCGCCGCATAGTTCTGCAACGCCTGGCCGCCATCCTTGCCCGGCTTGCCGGTCGGTATGCGCAGTTCGATCAGCCTGCGCTCGCCGAACAGCGATTGCGACTGGTTTGCCGCCAGCAGGGCGCCCCACTTGAAGCTGCGGTCGACCTGCAGCACTTCGCGCTCGGTGTAGCCCTGCGCACGCGCCGTTGCCCGGATGCGGTCGGCAGCCTCGATGGCCAGCAGATGCTCGTCGCTGGCAATCACGTAGAGCGGCGCCAGCGGGCGCGTCAGATGGTTGTCGAGGGCGTCGAAGCGCAGCTGCACGGGGTCGTTCGGTCAGGCCGGCTTGATTGCCGCCAGGCGCCGCAATATCTGCTGCACCAGGTCGCTCTGCATGTCGCGGTAGAGCAGCGCTTCTTCGGATTCCTTTGCCAGCACCTGGGATTCGTTGAAGCTGATGTCGCGCTTGAGAACGATCTCGGTCGGCGCCAGCAGGTCCGCGTCGGACTTGCCACGCACCCGGAAGACCAGTTTGTAGAACAGCGTGTACTGCCGGATCCGGCCCTGGCTGTTGAGCGACTGGATGACCTTGTCGCGGGTTTCGCTCAGCACTTCCAGGCGCGCCTCGGCATTCTTCTGGTCGCTGACGATTTCGGTGCCGCCGTTGGCGCGGATGTTGCGTTTCAATTCGATGCCCAGCGGCGAGGATTCGGCCACGGCCAGGTACAGTGTCCGGAACGGCAGGTTGGCTTCGCCATGACTGCCACGCAGCTGGAAGCCGCAGCCGGACAACACCGGCAGGCTGCCAAGTGCCATGATGCAAAATGCGCGACGGGTAGTTGCCATCTTCGGTTTCCTCAATGACTGCATGGTCATGCGACGATGTTGACCAGCTTGCCCGGCACCACGATCACCTTCTTCGGCGGCCCGGCAAGAAACTTCTGCACGTTCTCGTTGGCCAGCGCAGCCGCCTCGATGCTGGCACGGTCGGCGTCGCGTGCAACGGTGATGCTGCCGCGCAGCTTGCCGTTGACCTGGATCATCAGCTCGATCTCCGCCTGTTCCAGCGCAGCCGGATCGACCTGCGGCCAGGGCGCGTCGAGTATGTCGCCATGCTGCGCTGCATAGCCCAGTTCCTGCCACAGCACGTGGGTGATGTGCGGCGCCACCGGGTTCAGCACGCGCAGGAAGATCGACAGGCTCTCCGCGATCAGGGCGCTTGCCGCTGCCGAATCATCGGGCCTGGCTGCTTCCAGCGTGTTGAGCATCTTCATGCAGGCCGACACCACCGTGTTGTACTGGATGCGCTTGAGATCGTGGTCGGCCTGCTGCAGGATGCGGTGGATGTCGCGGCGCAGCGCCTGCAGGTCCGCAGACAGCGCGACTGTCGCACCGATGCCGGCCTTGCCGGCGGCAACGCGCGCCTGTTGCGCGACCGCATACGCCCATACCCGCCGCAGAAAGCGGTTCGCGCCTTCGACGCCACTGCCCGACCATTCCAGCGTCTGCTCGGGCGGCGAGGCGAACATCGTGAACAGGCGCGCCGTGTCGGCGCCGTACTGGTCGATCTGCGCCTGCGGATCGATGCCGTTGTTCTTCGACTTCGACATTTTTTCGGTGCCGCCGATTGCCACCGGCTGGCCGTCGGCTGCCAGGCGGGCCGAGGTCGGCCGGCCGCGCTCGTCCAGCGTCAGGGTCACGTCCTCGGGATTGAACCAGGTCTTCTTGCCGGCCGCGTCTTCCCGGTAGTAGGTTTCGTTCAGGACCATGCCTTGCGTTAGCAGGTTGGTGAACGGCTCGTCGAACTTCACCAGGCCGAAGTCGCGCATGACCTTGGTCCAGAAGCGCGCATACAGCAGATGCAGCACGGCATGCTCGATGCCGCCGATGTACTGGTCCATCGGCATCCAGTAGTCGGTGCGCGCATCGACCATTGCCCCTTCGCTGCCGGCGGAGCAGTAGCGCATGTAGTACC